>NZ_JAVVLT010000104.1:0-125602 GCF_036224885.1 Marinobacter sp. OP 3.4 | reverse complement strand
AGATAACGCAACACTCAGAAACTAAAAAGCCCCGACACCAACCAGCATCAGGGCTTTGCATTCCGTTAAAAGCACTCTCTCAGTCTCGCACTCCCCAAGCACCTACTTAACCAAGCACCACTCCCTCAAACAAACGCCATCCAGGGCACCGTCCACAACCCAAACACCACCATCGCGCCGCCGGCAATCTGCCGGAACCACCGGTTGGTACGAAGCGCCTGTATCCAGGTCGCTGCGAGACCGGTGCCCAGCATGGAGGGTAGTGTCCCCAGGCCGAAGAACAGCATGGTGAGAGCCGCCGCAGGAACGGTGGGTTGCAGGGCAGCCCAGCCCAGGGTGCTGTAGACCAGCCCACAGGGTAACCAGCCCCAGACTGTGCCAAGCAGGAGCGCCTGGAATGGGGTCCGGACCGGTAGCAGCTTGCCGGTGATGGGCTGCAGGCGTCGCCAGACAGGCCCCCCGACGCGTTCAATGTGGCGTATGCCGTTCCACCACTGGCCCATGGAAAGCCCCATCAGGACAAGGAGAAGGCCCGCCAGGGTCCTCAGGGGCGGCCCCAGGCTGCTCCAGGTGCCGGTGGCACTGACGCTGAGCCAGGCGATGAGGGTGGCGATAACGACATAGGAGGTGATGCGCCCGCCGTTGAAGGCGAGCAGCATGGAGAGCTGGCGCAGCCGAAAACCGCGACCGACCGGCAGGCTCATGGACAGTGACGCACTGATGCCACCGCACATGCCCAGGCAGTGGGTACTGCCCAGGAGGCCAATGACAAAGGCGGCGGGGTAACTCAGTGCCAGGTCGTTCAAGATCAGGCCTTCGGCTCGTTCCGTTCGTCCTGATCGACTGCCTGGCCGGTACCGGTTCGGGCGACGTCCCGGGGCTGCTTGGCGTCGTCGGGGATCATGTCCCGATCATCGTCATAGAGGATGCGGTGGGCCGGCCCTTCCAGGTCGTCATACTGGCCATTTTTTACCGCCCAGTTGAACAGCAGGATGCCGGCGGTCACCAGCAACAATGTGATGGGAATGAGTATAAGGACGATATTCACCAGCTAATTACCTCATCCGCCCGTGACGGACATCTTGTGTTGGCCCCGTTCGCCAGGTTCGGGGAAAGAGGTGGCGTCCTTTTCCCCGGCATCCCGGCTGAGCCTGAGTGCATTGAGTACCACCACCAGCGAACTCAGCGACATGCCGATGGCTGCCAGCCAGGGTGGTACAAGACCGGCGGCCGCTAGTGGCAGGGCCAGCAGGTTGTAACCCAGTGCCCATAGCATGTTCTGCCGGATGATACGCCGTGTGGCCCGGCTGGCGTCAATGGCCCTGGTCAGGAGCGACAGCCTGCCACTGAGCAGGATGGCATCCGCCCGGTACTGGGTCAGGTCGGTGGCGGAGCCCATGGCCACGGATACCGTGGCGCCCGCCATGGAAGGCAGGTCATTCAGGCCATCTCCCACCATCATGATCTTCCTGTTCTCATCCGCCAACCCCTGCAGGTACGATAACTTGGTTTCCGGGGAGGCGCCGCCAATCGCCCGGTCGATGCCCAGTTCCCGGGCCACCCGATCCACGTGGCCGGATCGGTCACCACTGAGCATGATGGTCGCGATACCCCGTGACTGTAATGTTTGAATGGCCTCCCGGGCGTCGTCCCGGATTCTGTCATCAATCAGGAAACAGGCCTCCACCTGACCGTCCACCGACAGCCACAAGTCGATGCCGGCGCCATCCTCCGGCACCGGGGGCGGGGTAGCCTTGGTATGGGCGGCAATAAACGCCCGATGACCGATGGCCACGGGGCGACCCTGCCACTGGCCAGTCAGGCCTTCCCCGAGATGGTTGTGGACGTCGGACACCGCCTCGGCGGCCATTCCGGCGAATACCCGGCTGATCGGATGTTCCGAATGCCGCTCCAGCCCGGCGGCTACCGCCAGGGCCTGTCCGGACGACAGTCCCCCCAGTGGCTTTGTATCCAGCAGGTGCAGCCTGCCTTCGGTCAGGGTGCCGGTTTTGTCGAAGACAATGGTGTCGATCTCCCCCAGGGATTCCAGGGTGTGGCCCCTGGTGGGCAGGAAGCCCAGCTTCCGCAGTGTCAGGGTGGCGCTGGTCAGGGCCGTGGGGGTGGCCAGTGACAGGGCGCAGGGGCAGGTCACCACCAGCACCGACAGGGTGATATCGAAGGCGTGGTCGGAGCCGGCCAGCCACCAGCCCAGCCAGACCAGGGGGGCGATCACCAGTACACGACTGACAAAGACAGCGGCGATCCGGTCCGCCATCCTGGCGACCCGGGGCTTGTCGGACTGGACCCGGTCGAGGATCCTCAGAATGCCCGACAGGCGGGTTTGGCTGCCGGTCCGTGAAACCTCGATTTCCAGCGGGTTCTCGCCGTTGATGCTGCCGGCGAATACCTCGTCACCCGGTTGGTGGGACTCGGGCAGGTATTCCCCGGTCAGGGCCGCCTGATTGAGTGTGGAATGCCCGTGGACGATGACACCATCCACCGCCAGGGTCTCCCCGGGTTTCACCCGGATACGGTCCCCCGTCTGGAGCTGGTGGGCGGGCACCACGTCCGATTCCCCGTCACGGATAAGTGTGGCTATCCGGGGCTGGTAGTTGCCCAGGGCCTTGCCGGTGAGCCCCGCTCGATATCGGGCCCGGGTCTCGATGTATCGGCCCAGAGCCAGGAAGAAGGTGAACATGCAGACCGACTCGAAATACACCTCGCCGCCGCCAGAGACAGTTACCCAGGCGCTGGCGATGTAGGCCAGACCAATGGCGGTGGCCACGGGCACATCCATGGTGAAGTGCCGAGCCTTCAGGTCGCGGATGGCGTTGGTGAAGAACGGGCGGGCGCTGTAGGCCACCACCGGGGTGGCCACCAGCAGGCTGAACCAGCGGAAGAGCTGGATAAACTCCGGCGTCACGTCGCTGATCATGTCGAAATACAGGGGGACCGCGAGCATCATGCTCTGCATGGTGCCGATACCAGCCACCAACAGGCGGATGATGGCGGAACGGTTTTCGACCTTGAGGGCCTGCTCGGCTTCATCAGCGTGGTAGGGGGAAGCGGTGTAGCCCAGTTCATGGATGGCGATCAACAGGTCGCTGAGACGGGCGCTTTCCGGTGACCAGACGAGCCGTGCCCGCTGGGTGGTGTGATTGATGGAAAAGGATTCCACGCCGGGGTGGCGGGCCAGGTGGTTTTCCAGCAGCCAGATACAGGCGGCGCAGGTAATGCCGCCGATCAGCAGTTGTGCCTCCATGGCGCCCCTGACTGGGGCGACAAACGATTCCTGGGCAGCCGGATGGTCCAGCTCCCGCAGACGTCCCAGGTCCGATTCGGAGAGCGAGCGCGGGGTTGCCGCCGGGGCCGAGCGGAAGTCGTAGAAACCATCCAGCCCTTCCTGGTGGATGGTCTCGAATACCGACCGACAGCCGTGACAGCAAAATACCCGTTCGGGATATGCCGGGTCGGGGAGGATGGCCCCGGCGGACCGGACGGGCTCACTGCAGTGGAAGCAGGAAAGCGTATCAGCCACGGTCCGACACATCGGGGCGCAACGTTATCCCGGACTCAACAGGAAAACGCCCTTCACCCTTGATACGCCAGTCAGCGGATGGGGCACTCAGGTCAAGGTACCAGCGACCATCAATATCGCCGGCAACCTGGCCCCGGTAGAGGCCGGGGCTGACAGACCGGAGCTGGATGACCCGGTCCTCTTCACCCAGGGTCGGGTGGAACAGTTGCAGGACCAGGTGCTCCGGCGCTATCGTCTTGGTCCCGTTACTCTCCAGGGTGATCTCCAACTGACGCTGTGACTGGCGGATACGAGCTTCCAGTCCCAGGTCTGCCGCCATTACGTCCCGGGCCATGGACTGATTGATGCCAAGCCCTTCCTTGGAATAGTCGTCCACCACCATGGAACTCTGTGTGTTCAGCGCTACGGTAATGGCGATAATGCAATAGGTAATGGACATTGCCGGAAACAGCACCAGGAACCAGAACCAGGGTTGCCGGTACCAGGGGCGGTTGGCTTCGTCGCTGTGGGTATTCGCGGTATCAGACATGATGGTCTCGTTTCAGGGAACAGGTCGCCCGGCCCGCCAGGGGCCAGGCTGGTTGTCAGCGGGGTCTTGGACCGATGAACTGGCTGTCGGTTTCATCGGATACGTCGATGGTATCAAGGGCTTCTATGCGGAAGGTGATCCCGGTATTGATGTCTTCCAGATCCTCCGGGTCCACCTCAACCACCACCGGCACCGATCGGTGACCGCTGGCATCGACGCTGATCGGGTCGTTCCCGCGGAGCAGCCTGGCCGACTCGATGCCGTCGACCTCAATGCGGTATTCCCGGGAAACTTCCGACAGATTATTGATCTTCAAGGTGTAGGTGTTCTCCACCCAGCCACGGCCATTGTAATTGAACATGCTACCCCGGTCGCGGATCACATCCAGATCCACCGGTACCCGGGTGACAATGGTAACCACAACCGCCCCAATCATGAGCATCAGCAATGCCCCGTACCCGAATGTGCGGGGGCGCAGCAGTTTCGAGGTCCTGCCTTCCAGCTCGTTCTCAGTGGTGTAACGGATCAGGCCCCGGGGATATTCCATCTTGTCCATCACGCTGTCGCAGGCGTCAATGCACAGGGCGCAGCCGATGCATTCATACTGCAGGCCGTCCCGTATATCGATGCCGGTGGGGCAAACCTGCACACAGAGACCGCAATCGATACAGTCGCCCAGTCCGAGTTCTTCCCGGTCGGCGGATTTCTTGCGGCTGCCACGGGGTTCGCCCCGGTTGGGATCGTAGGACACCACCCGGGTATTGCGGTCGAACATCACGGACTGGAAGCGGGCATAGGGGCACATATACAGGCACACCTGTTCGCGCATCCAGCCGGCGTTCATGTAAGTGGCGAGGGTGAAGAAGCCGACCCAGAAATACGCCCAGCCATTGGCATCCAGTGTCGCCAGGTCCGCCAGCAGATCGCGGATGGGGTAGAAATACCCCACGAAGGTCAGTCCGGTGGCCAGGGCGATCAGTAACCAGGCGATGTGTTTCGCTGACTTGCGTATGACCTTGTCCGGTGAGTTGGGTGCCTTGTCGAGTTTTATCCGCTTGTTACGGCTGCCCTCGATACGCTCCTCGACCCACATGAAAATAAAGGTCCACACGGTTTGCGGGCAGGTGTAGCCACACCAGACCCGACCAAACAGGGTGGTGATGAAAAACAGCCCGAAAGCACAGATGATCAGCATGGCCGCCAGCAGGAAGAAATCCTGAGGGTAGAAGGTGCCGCCGAAGAGATGGAACTCCCGGGCCGGCAGGTCGAAATGGATCAGCGGCTGACCGTCAAACGTAACCCATACGAACAGGAAGTACATGCCCATCAGGGCCATCAGACTGAAGAAGCGGATACGCTGGAACAGGCCTGTTACTGCCCGCACGTAGATCTTCTTGCGGCTGGCGTATAGCTCGACGGTTTCCGGCTTCTTTTTGTTGTTGTCGGAGGGGCCGTCAGTGTTCGGGTCTATTTCTTTGACCGGAATCTGACTGCTCATCAGTTACCTCCCGATGAAACAAGGCGCCCGGCCCGTAGGCGGTGCGGTCCTTGGGGATCTTTTCAAGCCTGGGCCCGCGCTGGCAGGCCCAGGGTTGAAAAGACACCGGGCGCCGCAGGGCGACGCCGGGAACTTCAGTCGTTGGACAGGCTGTACACGTAGGCGGCCAGGATATGGATCTTATCCTCGCTCAGGCGTCCGCCCTGGGCGGGCATCTCGTTCTGGCGACCGTAGAGTACGGTTTCCTCGATCCAGTCGTAGGTGCTGCCATAAAGCCAGGTATCGTCGGTCAGGTTGGGGGCACCAAAGGCGTAATTGCCCTTGCCGTCGGCACCATGGCACGACGCGCAGGCCTGGGAGAAGACTTCCTCTCCCGCTTCCGCCGCCGCCGCATCCTGTTCACGGCCACTGAAGCTCAGCACGTAGTTTACCACCTGGTCCACCTGCTCGGAGGTCATATTCGGCATCATCCCTTTCGCCGGCATATTGCCCTGACGGCCACCCTGGATGGTCTGCACAATGGTTTCCGGGTCTCCGCCATGGAGCCAGGCATCGTCTGTCAGGTTGGGGAAGCCGATGGATCCCCGGGCCGCGGAGCCATGGCAGACAGCACAGTTGTTGGCGAACAGGCGCTGACCCATTTCGTTGGCTTCCTCGTTCTGTGCCAACTCTGGAATCGGGACGTCGCCAAACTGGGCATAGATTTCATTGTAGCGGGCTTCCGCCTGCTGCATTTCCTCTTCCCACTGCTTTTCCTGGCTCCAGCCGAGCAGTCCCTGCCAGTTACCGAGACCCGGGTACAGGGCCAGGTAGCCCAGTGAAAAGACGCAGGTAGCGATAAACAGGTAAAACCACCATTTGGGCAGGGGGTTGTCATACTCCTCGATGCCATCGAAGGAGTGGCCAGTGGTTTTTTCAGTTTCGGTATCGGTCGTCTGACTCTTGCGGGTTGCCCAAAGCAGCCACCAGCAGCCGAAAATGGTACCGAGCACGATCACACTGATCCAGATGCTCCAAAAGGTACTCATTGTTTCTTCTCCGTCTTGTCCTGTTTCAAAGTGCGGTCGGCGATGTCGTCATCGTCGAAGGGCAGGTGTGCTGCCTCGTCGTTAGGCTTCTTGCGGTGGGCGCTGTAGGCCCACCAGACAATGCCAAAGAAGGCGAGCATGACCAGAAGGGTCTGGATGCCTCTCAAATCATTAATATCCATCGACATCACCGCTTGTCTGAAATTACGGTACCCAGTTGCTGCAGGTAGGCGACCAGCGCATCAATTTCAAACTGCCCCTGGACCTTCTCGGCGGCTCCGGTGATCTGTTCATCGGTATAGGGCACGCCGAGTGTCTGCAGGGTTCTCATTTTCTGCGCCGTCTGGGTGTGATCCACCCGGTTCTCGAACAGCCAGGGGAACGCCGGCATGTTGGACTCCGGTACGACACTGCGGGGGTCGTACAGGTGCATCCGCTGCCAGGCGTCGGAATAACGGCCACCGACACGGGCCAGGTCAGGACCGGTGCGCTTTGAGCCCCACAGGAACGGGCGGTCATAGACGAACTCACCCGCCACGGAGTAGTGGCCGTAGCGCTCGGTTTCCGCCCGGAAGGGGCGGATCATCTGGGTATGGCACACATGGCAGCCTTCCCGGATATAGATATCCCGGCCTTCCAGTTCCAGCGCATCCAGCGGCTCAAGGCCGGCCACCGGCTCGTTGGTTTCCTTCAGGAAGAACAGGGGAACGATCTCAACCAGGAAGCCGCCGCTGATCACCAGCAGGATCAGCACCGACATCAGGCCAATGTTCTTTTCGACAATCTCGTGTTTCATCTTGCGTATCGCTCCTGATCAGGCCGGCTGGGCCGCGACGTTGTCGGCCGCAACCGCGTCTTTCTGGCGGATGGTCATCCAAACGTTCCAGGCCATGACCAGCATGCCGCTCAGGAAGATGACGCCCCCGATAAAGCGCACCAGATAACCGGGCCAGGAAGCCTCAAGGGCCTGTACGAAGCTGTACGTCAGGGTGCCGTCTTCGTTCACCGCACGCCACATCAGGCCCTGCATGATGCCGTTGACCCACATGGCGACGATGTACAGCACGGTGCCGACGGTGGCCAGCCAGAAGTGCACGTTGATCAGGCCAGTGCTGTACATCTCCTTGATGCCCCACAGTTTCGGGATCAGGTGATAGATCGCGCCGATACTGATCATGGCGACCCAGCCCAGGGCGCCGGAATGAACGTGGCCGATGGTCCAGTCGGTGTTGTGGGACAGGGCGTTGACGGTCTTGATGGCCATCATCGGGCCTTCAAAGGTGGACATGCCGTAGAAGGACAGGGACACCACCAGGAAGCGCAGGATCGGATCGGTGCGCAGCTTGTGCCAGGCGCCGGACAGGGTCATCATGCCGTTGATCATGCCGCCCCAGGAGGGCGCCAGCAGGATCAGTGACATGATCATGCCCGCAGTCTGCGCCCAGTCTGGCAGCGCGGAATAGTGCAGGTGGTGGCCGCCGGCCCAGACATAGGTGGCAATCAGCGCCCAGAAATGCACGATGGACAGGCGGTAGGAATAGACCGGGCGGTTGGCCTGTTTGGGGACGAAGTAGTACATCATGCCCAGGAAGCCGGCGGTCAGGAAGAAGCCCACGGCATTGTGGCCCCACCACCACTGCATCATGGCATCGGTGACACCCGCATAGGCGGAGTAGGACTTGAACAGGGAGGCGGGCAGCGCCAGGTTGTTACCAATATGCAGGACCGCAACAGTAATAATGAAGGCACCGTAGAACCAGTTGGCCACATAGATGTGGGGGGCGCTACGTTTCATGATGGTGCCAAAGAACACAATGGCGTAGGACACCCAGGTGACCAGGATCAGCAGGTCGATGGGCCATTCCAGTTCCGCGTATTCCTTGGTGGAGGTAAGGCCGAGGGGCAAGGTGATAACCGCTGCGATCAGAACGGCCTGCCAGCCCCAGAAGGTGAAGGCCGCAAGACCGTCAGAGAAGAGGCGTGCCTGACAGGTACGCTGGACAACGTAATAGGACGTCGCAAACAGGGCACTACCGCCGAAACCGAAGATCACGGCATTGGTGTGCAGTGGCCGCAGCCGGCCGAAGTGGGTCCAGGGTAGGTCGAGGTTTAATTGTGGCCACACCAGTTGCGATGCAATGATCACACCCAGCGACATGCCCACAATACCCCATACCACCGTCATGATGGCGAACTGTCTCACCACCTTGTAGTTGTATGTCAGGTCTGCATTCACTGTGCTCATAGCCTTACCAATGGATTCAGGGGTGGGAAAGAAATCGGCGCAAGTATGGAGAAACGCTAACCCGTTTGCAATGACTCAGATCAACTCCACTGGCCACGGTAATGCCGCTTAAATCAGTGTGATGGCGAATCTGTTCAATGTCGGAGTGATGTACAATTCGCGGGATTTTTCGATATTCATCAATGGTTCCCGCGACGTAACCGGGGCAGCAACAGGGACCGGTCTGGTTACGCCTGCCGGTAGACCCATAAAGAGGAGGGTAGTTCCTCAGATGGAGCTTGCAAGATGACACACTGGATTCCGGACAATGCCACCGACGCACCGGACAGCGCTCCGGTAATGCTTCTGGCCCATGGCGCCGGGGTGGGGTACAACAGTCCTTTCATGGAGCGGCTGGCGGGGGCACTGAGTGCCAACGGTGTCAGCGTGGTGCGCTTCGAGTTTCCCTACATGCAGAAACGCCGGGAGGATGGCCGCAAACGGCCGCCGGATCGCCAGCCGGTGCTGTTGGCGCATTTCGAATCGATGGTTTGTCAGTGTCGCAGGGACATTGGCGAACAGCGGACGCTGGTGGTGGCGGGAAAATCCATGGGAGGTCGCATGGCTTCCCTGTTGGCAGTGACCCCCGGAATGGCGGAACAGATTCAGGGCGTGGCCTGTTTCGGCTATCCGTTCCATCCCCCGGGCAAGCTGGATCGGTGGCGCACCGGACACTTCCCGGATGTGGCCGTACCCATGGCGATATTCCAGGGCACACGGGATCCGTTCGGGAAGCCGGATGAGCTTGCGGACCATGGCCCGTTGCCGGAGCATGTCCGGTTGCAATGGCTTGATGGAGGCAACCATGATCTGCGGCCCCTGAAGAAGCAGGGCCTGGATGCGGATGCCCTTGTTGACGAGTCGGCCCGACAGGCGGCTGCTTTTGTCCACTCCCTCGGGTAGGCTGTTGCCCTTTTATGGCTGTTGCTGAGATAGGTGCACGATGGATTCTCCCCTGAACCAACTGCTGCTGTACTGCCGCCCGGGCTTCGAGGCGGAAGCCGGGCGTGAGCTGACCGATGCGGCAGCCGCCCTGGGAGCCTGGGGCTACTTCCAGCCCGCCGACGGCATGGGGTGGCTGCAGTTCACACTGGCTGGGGGCATGGATGCACCGGCGTTGCTGTCAGGCCTGCCCTTGAGCACATTGGTCTTTGTGCGAGACTGGATGGTGGTGGTGGCGGAGGTCGAGCTGCCGGCAACGGACCGGGTAGGTGCGGTGCTTGACGCGGTGCGGGACGCCGGGGTCGACGCTGTCCCGGGTTGTGACCGGATTGAGGTGCGGGTACCGGAAAACAACAGCGATGCGGACCTGAGCCGCTTTGCCCGCAAGTGGGTTGCGCCCCTGTCCCGTGCCCTCCGGGGTGCCGGCCTGCTTGGCGATGGCGGCGGCAACGGCGACCGGCTCGAGCTGTTGCTGGTGGACTTTTCCCGGGTGGTCATCGGTATCAGTCCGGTGAACAACCGGGCACGCTGGCCCATGGGCATCCCGCGACTGAAGCTGTCCGAGGCCGCGCCCAGCCGGTCAGCACTGAAACTCGAGGAAGCCTGGAAGGTACTGCTGCCGGAGGGCAGGGCGCTGGACTACCTGGGCGGCGGCAAGACCGGGGTTGACCTGGGGGCCGCGCCGGGGGGCTGGACCTGGCAGCTGGTGCAGCAGGGCATGACCGTGACTGCGGTGGACAATGGCCCCATGGATGATGCTCTCATGGCGACCGGCATGGTGACCCATGTCCAGTCAGACGGTTACCTGTGGCGCCCGAAACGTGCGGTTGACTGGATGGTCTGCGATATCGTGGACAAGCCACGGCGAACCGCCACCATGGTCAGTGACTGGTTTGCGGACCAGCTCTGCCGATACAGCGTCTTCAACCTCAAGCTGCCCATGAAACGCCGCTATGAGGAATGGCTGGTGTGCCGTGATCTGATCGGGGAACGCCTGGCGGAAGCCCCCTTCGCCGTCCGGTTGCGGGCGCGTCAGCTTTACCACGACCGGGAAGAAATCACCTGTTTCCTGGAGCGGACGGACTGACCCGGCGCATCGGGTCAGCACTGTTCCAGGATAGTGATCTTCTCGTCCTGGTCCATCATGGGTTTGACCTCGCTCAGTAGCCGCTCGCGCTCCTCGGAATGGTACCAGCGGTCCCAGTCCGCCTCGGAGCGCCAGTTGGCCAGGGTAATCCGGTGGTTGCGGTCCCTGGCGTCCACCAGGGTCTCGCCCGACACGAACCCCGGGGCGGCGACCGCACTCTGCAGTATGAACCTCGAGCGGTCCTCGTAGGCGGATTCCAGGGATTCGGCGATATGACGTTCAATGATGACACGAATCATAGACACCTCGATGCTATACCGTTCAACGGGCGATGTGGTCTAAAATGGACCATCTAAACAGTAATTTAGCACCTGGACCGGGGAATTCCATATCAGGTTGTTGGGGGCCGTGGCAAACGCTCCCGGAAACAGCCGGCCTGGGCCGGGGCGTAAAGCCCGGGAGGTAAGCATGGCCGACACACCAAATCAGGATGCCGAACTGGATGCCCGTGGACTGATGTGTCCGGAGCCGGTCATGATGCTGCACAACCGGATTGCCGACGTGCCGGTGGGTGGGGTCCTGCGGGTACTGGCGACGGATCCATCCACGACCCGGGATATCCCCCGCTTCTGCCAGTTCCTCAGCCATGAGCTGGTGCAGCAGGAGGAGGCGGACGGCGAGTATCTGTTCTGGATCCGGCGGGGAGCCTAGTGTGCCACACTAGTCTGCCGCAACCTGCTGGGAGCCGGAGACATTCTGGAGCATGGAACTGGCCCGCTCCAGGTGTTCCTGGAACTGGGGCTGGTCCATCTCCCCCAGCACCCGGAGATCCGCCTGCTCCCGTCCATTGCCATCGTAGAACAGGATGGCTGGTGGCCCGAACAGGCCCAGCTCATCGAGAAGGGCCTGTTGTGATGGGGTATTGTCGGTCATGTCGATCTGCAACAGGGTGTAGGGTGCCATGGCAGTAATGACGTCCGGCTTGCTGAATACCTCCCGCTCCATGATCTTGCAGGAGATGCACCAGTCCGCATAGAAGTCCAGGATTACCGGCTGTCCCTGGGCGCTGGCCTGCCCCAGTCTGGTCCGGATGGCGTCCGGGTCTTCCAGGCGCTCGAACGGGGCGTGCTCGGTCGCGGTAACGCCGCCGTTGCCTGCCGACGACGCCATAAAGGGCGCCAGTGGCCTCATGGGGTCCGAGGCGCCCGAGAGGGCACCGGCAAGCAGCGCAAGACCCCAGGCGAAGAGAACCAGGCCGGCACCTTTCCAGGTACGCTGCCATCCCGCCCGGGCCTGGTCAAAGGCCCCCAGTTGCACGCCGGTGATGGCGGCCAGGATGCCCCAGAGGGTCAACGCCAGCCAGGCCGGCACCAGCCGCTCCAGCAGCCAGATGGCCACGGCCAGCAGCATCACGCCGTAGAAGGCCTTGACCACATTCATCCACGAACCGGTCTTCGGCAGCAGGTGCCGACCGCCCACGGCCACCAGAATCAGGGGAATGCCCATGCCCAGTCCCAGGGACAGCAATGCGACCCCGCCCACCACCGCATCCTGGGTGGTGCTGATGTACAGCAGGCTGCCCGCCAGGGGGGCGGAGACACAGGGGGACACCACCAGGGCAGACAGTGCGCCAATACCGAAGACACTGGCGACACGACCGCCGCTGAGGTTCTGGCTGGCCTGGTTCAGCCGGTTCTGGATGCCCTGGGGCAGTTGCAGGTCAAAGATGTTGAACATGGCCAGTGCAAAGAGCACGAACAGGGCGGCGAAACTGCCCAGTACCCAGGGTGACTGCAGATGCGCCTGCAGGTTGAAGCTGGCCCCCAGCAGTCCGGTAATCACCCCGGCGGCGGCATAGGTGAGGGCCATGCCAAGCACATAGCTCAGGGCCAGGGCAAGGGCCTGCGCCGTGCTGCGGGTGTTCTGGCTGGACACCAGCGTGGAGATGATGGGCACCATGGGCAGTACGCAGGGGGTAAACGTCAGCCCCAGGCCCAGCGCCAGGAACACCAGGGCGATGACGGCCAGGGACTGCTCGGACAGGAAACCGGCCAGACCGGTGGCGCTGTCCAGGTTGCTATCCGGGGCGGAGGTCGCGCCGCTACCGGTGGGGCTGTCACCGGTTGCCGCCGGGCCCTGTGACTGATCCTGGCTGGCGTAAAACAGCACTTCCCGGGTCTGGGGGGGATAGCACAGGCCGGCCTTGGCGCAGCCCTGGTAGGTTACCTCCAGGGTCGCCTCCCGGACGCCTTCCGGCAGGTCCAGGTCGACCCGGGCTTCCACCGGCTCGTAGAATACGGTGACGGTGCCGAAATAGGGGTCCTCCGTCTCCTCGCCCGCCAGGGAGAACGCCGGTTCCGATACGTCGACTCCCTCGGTCACCGGGGAGACGGCAATGCGCCCGCGGTACAGGTAATGGTCTGGAGCGGTGTCCCAGCGCAACAGCACGCCGGACTCGGTATTGGTGAAGCTGAAGGGTAGCGCCTCGTCCACCGGCAGGAAGTCCTGGCCGCCCAGGCTGTTGCTGTTGAAGGAGGCCCAGCCCGCACTCGCGGACAGGAGCGTGGCCAGTGTCAGCAGGAACAGCCGCAGGACGGCAGCGGGAAAACGGGATGTCAGTGGCATGGGTGTCAAAGTCTGTCGGTTAGCAAGCGAGCGAGTCCTGAGTGAAAGGGAAGACTGGCTTCGATCCGGAAAGTTCCCGGCTTTTGCAGGAATATCTCCGGGATTTATTCAAAGATCCCTTAATATCCCGCTGGCATTCCTTTCGTTAAAGACGCACAATAACGGACCCATGAATCACCGTCCAGAAGACCTTGTCACACTGTTCAACAGACTGTTCCTGGAAAGCACGGGAACGGAACTGGTTCGCGGTGGCGATGAGCCTGAATACCTGCCTGCTGGCGTAGCCGGTCGCTACGCCCAGGTCATCTTCGCCCACGGCTATTTCGCCAGCGCTCTCCATGAAATCAGTCACTGGTGTATCGCCGGCGAGCGTCGGCGACAGTTGCCGGACTATGGTTACTGGTATTGCCCCGATGGCCGTACCCGTGAGCAGCAACGGTCTTTTGAACAGGTTGAGGTGAAGCCCCAGGCGATTGAGTGGCTGTTCGCCACGGCCTGTGGCAGCCGCTTCCATATCAGTGTGGACAACCTGGATGGCGGCGGTGCCATTGATGAGGACGGATTCCGTCGCAATGTATACCGTCAGGCATGCCGGTACCTTGACCAGGGTCTTCCGGTCAGGGCGGAGCATTTCCTGGAATCCCTGATGGATTTCTACGGCACAGGGGCGGACGAGTTCTGCCAGTGGCGAGAACGCCATGCCTGGCTGGCCGATGAGTCACACCGGCAGCCACACCATTTCACAACAGAAAGCGAAGCCTATGACGCAAGCTCCTGAATCTGGTAACACCACGGACAACGTGGCCAGTGCAAACGATGATACCGAACTGACGCAGAGTGGAACCCGCTTCTCCGAGCTGGGCCTCCACCAGCAATTGCAGGATGCCATCAGCGGTATCGGGTTTGAATACTGTACCCCGATCCAGGCGGAGACGTTGCCCTACACCCTGGCCTGCCATGACCTGATCGGACAGGCCCAGACCGGTACCGGCAAGACCGCGGCCTTCCTGATTACCGCCATCCAGACGCTGCTGGAGACGCCGATCCCGGACAAGGACCGGTTTGCCTCCGAGCCCCGCGTCCTGGCCCTGGCGCCGACCCGGGAACTGGCCATGCAGATTGCCAAGGACGCGGAGCAGCTCTGCGAGCGAACAGGCCATCGGGTGGTGTCCGTGGTGGGCGGCATGAACTACGACAAGCAGCGGGAAGTGCTGAGGGAAGAGATCGTGGACATCCTGGTGGCCACACCGGGGCGCCTGATCGATTTCATGGGCACCCAGGATGTGTACCTGGACCAGGTGGATCTGCTGATCCTGGACGAGGCGGACCGGATGCTCGACATGGGCTTCATCCCGGACGTCAAGCGGATTATCCGCCAGTGCCCGCCCAAGGACGATCGCCAGACCCTCCTGTTCAGCGCCACCTTCAACCAGGACGTGCTGAACCTGGCGTCCATGTGGACCCACGGTGCCGAATTTATCGAGATCGAGCCCCAGCAGAAGACCGCCGAGCGGGTGAAGCAGACGGTCTACCTGGTGTCCGAGGACCAGAAGCTGCCGGTGCTGGTGAATGCCCTGAAGCAGCCGGGTGTGGACAAGGCCATTGTCTTCGCCAACCGCCGCGACCAGTGTCGTGACCTGGAGGAAGACCTGAAGAACCAGGACGTCAAGGCGGCCCTGATGTCCGGCGAGATCCCCCAGAACAAGCGTCTGAAGACCCTCGACCAGTTCAAGAATGGCGATATCCAGGTATTGGTGGCCACGGATGTGGCGGGCCGTGGTATCCACGTCGAGGGCGTGACCCACGTGTTCAACTACAACCTGCCGGACAACGCCGAGGATTACGTGCACCGCATCGGTCGTACCGGTCGGGCGGGGGAGTATGGCATCTCCATCAGCTTCGCCAGCGAGGACGATGCCTTCGCGCTGCCGTCCATCGAGACCTACATCAGCCAGAAGCTGACCACCACGGTGCCGGAGGAAGATCTGCTGCAACCGCTGGAGAAACCGCCGATCCAGCGTCGTCGTGGCCGTCGCCGGCCAAGTGGCGGCGGTGGTCCCCGCGGTGGCAACCGGGGACGCCAGGGCGGTCGCCCCCGGTCGTCCGGTTCCCGCTAGTCCCGGTTTCCGGCGGGCGGCCATGCTGCGTATCGTTGCCGACGAGAACATTCCGCTGCTGGAGCCGTTCTGTGGCAGGCTGGGTAGTCTGACCCGGGTCAATGGCCGCACCCTTGGCCGGGACCAGTTAATGGAGGCCGACGTCCTGCTGGTGCGTTCGGTGACACGGGTGGACGCAAGCCTGCTGGCTGGCACGTCCGTACGGTTTGTCGGCACGGCCACCATTGGCACCGACCATGTGGATACCGACTGGCTGGCGGAGCAGGGCATTGCCTTTACCCCGGCGCCGGGCTGCAATGCCACCAGTGTGGTGCAGTATGTGTTGTCGGTACTCTCGCTGTTCCTGCTTCATCGCCAGCAACCGTCGTTTGACGGTCTCACCGTGGGCGTGGTGGGCGCGGGCAATGTCGGCGGCGCATTGGTCCGATGCCTCCAGGCCCTGGGCGTGACGGTTCGGGTCAGTGATCCTCCCCTGCAGGCGCAGGGGGGCGAGCTGCCATTTGCCTCGCTGGACGAGGTGCTCCAGTGCGATGTGATCTCCCTCCACACGCCCCTGACCCGGGGCGGCCCCCATGCCACCGCCCATTTGCTGGATGAAGACCGCTTGTCGCGCTTGCACGGCAACCAGCTGCTGATCAACAGCGGGCGAGGGCCGGTCATCGACAACCAGGCACTGCTGAGGCGTCTTGATGAACCGGACGCACCCACCGTGGTACTGGATGTCTGGGAAAACGAGCCCGAGCCCCCGCCGGCGCTGGTGGACCGTTGCTGGCTGGCGACACCCCACATTGCCGGTTACAGCCTGGAGGGCAAGAGCCGGGGCACGGAAATGGTGGCCAGGGCCCTGCACCAATGGGCAGGGGCACCCATGGAGACGGATCTGGCGGCGGTGCTGCCGGTGCCCCCCCTGTCGGAGTTGCGATTCACGGCCCGGGCAACCCCGATGGAAGCCCTGCACCGGGCCCTGATGGCCTGTTACGACCCTCGGGATGACGACACCCGGCTACGGGCGGTGTATGCCGATATGGCTGGGCCTGGTTCCACGGTGGGGCCAGCCTTTGATGGCCTGCGCAAGCATTATCCGGTGCGGCGGGAGCCTGCCAGCCTGAAGGTTGTGGTGCCGACAGCCAGCCGGCAGGGTGCCCTGCTGTCGGCGGCCGGCTTCCAGGTTATTGAAACCCCGGGACCCTGAAGCCCCGGCGGGACCAACTTATGCCAGGTTGGCCTGCTTGAGGGCGGCAATCCGGTCCTCAAGCGGCGGGTGGGTCATGAACAGGGCGGCCAGGCCCTGGCGGGCACCCCGGTTGATGCCAAACGCCTGCAGGCTGTCCGGCATCTGGTCGGGCATCTCGCTTTCCTGCTTGAGGCGGGCCAGGGCGCTGATCATGGAGCCGCGACCAGCCAGCTGTGCCCCCGCGATATCCGCCCGGTATTCCCGTCGCCGGGAAAACCAGAACACAATGGTGCTGGCCAGGATGCCGAGCACGATTTCGGCGACAATACTCACCACGAAAAAGCCGATGCCGTGGCCCCCTTCGTTCCTGAAGACCACACGATCCACCACCGAACCAATTACACGGGCGGCAAAGATCACAAAGGTATTCACCACACCCTGGATCAGGGCAAGGGTAACCATGTCCCCATTGGCCACATGCCCGATCTCGTGGCCCAGGACGGCCCGGATCTCCTCCTTGCTGAAGCGCTGTAACAATCCTTCGCTCACCGCCACCAGGGCGTCATTCTTATTCCAGCCGGTGGCAAAGGCATTGGACTGGCTGGCCGGGAAGACGGCCACTTCAGGCATGCCGATGCCGGCATTCTTCGCCAGTTCCGCCACGGTATCCACCAGCCACCGCTCTGCCGGAGTGCGTGGGGAGTCGATGACCCGCGCGCCGGTGGCCCGCTTGGCCATGAACTTCGACATCAGCAGGGAAATGAATGAGCCGGCAAAACCGAAAACCGCCGCGAAAATCAGCAGCGAGCTGTAGTTGATGCCGTTCTGGGCCAGGTAACTGTCCACCCCCAGCAAGCTCAGGGTAACGCTGGCCACCAGGACGACGGCCAGGTTGGTGGCAAGGAAAAGCAGTATTCTCATGGATCAGTCTCTCTCAACAGGGACGCTAATGCCCAATATCGGGCCACTCTGCGTCATTTCAATGACCTGAGTGGTTCCCGATGCGGTGAGAAAGACCGGCAGAGGCGGGATCAGTTCCCGGTGGGTGCGAAGAAAGCTGCCTGCATGGCCCGGTTTAGGGTGGGGGAGTGACCACCCCTGATGGACTGGCGCAGCACATGCACCCAGGTAGAGCGGTCCTGGCGGACCGACGCGGGCAGGGAGTCGTCATCCGGGGCGGGCACGCCGGGTTCCGGCAGATCCAGGGCCGCTGCCAGGTCGGCGGGTGCCGGGGTGCTCAGGCGGATAAAGGCCTGACGGGTGAGTACGGCCTGGTCCAGGGCCTCCTGACGGATGGTATCCACATACCGCAGCAGGCCCTCTTCCTCCAGCCACAGCAGTGCGCCGAAGCAGGCCATGTGCCGGGGGCTGTGGAGGCCGAACTCGTCGGGTTCATCCGGTCCGGCGATATCCTCCACGAACAGGTTGATACGCCGTGGGAACACGCTGTAGAGCTGGACCAGGGCGATGGCGGAATCCCGGTAGAACTCCTCGATGTGGATATCGGCCATGGGGTTTCCCTTACTGCGTCCCTTGAATTACGCCCGCCAGGTGGACAGGAACCGTTCCAGGCGACCGATGGCATCCTCCAGCGCGTCGACCCGGGGCAGGAACACCACCCGGAAGTGCTGGCGGTCGTCAATGTTGAAGCCGGAGCCCTGGACCAGCAGGATGCGTTCCTGCCGCAACAGGTCCAGTACGAACTGCTCGTCGTTCTCAATGGGGTAGAGTGCCGGATCCAGCTTCGGGAACAGGTACAGGGCCCCCTTGGGCTTCACGCAACTGATACCCGGAATGTCGTTGAGCAGGCGCCAGGCGGTTTCCCGCTGCTCGTAGAGTCGGCCGCCCGGTGCAATCAGGTCCTCGATGGACTGGTAGCCCCCCAGGGCGGTCTGGATAGCAAGCTGGGCCGGCACATTGGCGCACAGCCGCATGGACGCCAGCATGTCGATGCCCTCGATCAGGTCCACGGCCTTGTGCTTGGCGCCACTGATGATCAGCCAACCGGAGCGGTAGCCGGCGGCCCGGTAGTTCTTGGACAGCCCGTTAAAGGTGAAGAACAGTACGTCGTCCGCCAGGGAGGCGGTGGGCACGTGCTCGATCCCGTCATAGAGGATCTTGTCGTAGATCTCGTCGGACAGAATGATCAGGTTGTGCTGCCGGGCCAGTTCGATCACGTCCTCCAGCAACTCCTTCGGGTAGACTGCCCCGGTGGGGTTGTTGGGGTTGATCAGCACGATGGCCTTGGTGCGATTGGTGATCTTCCGGCGGATGTCGTCCAGGTCCGGAAACCAGTCCTGCTGTTCGTCACAGCGGTAATGCACGGCCTTGCCACTGGACAGGGTGATGGCTGCGGTCCACAGCGGATAGTCGGGTGCGGGTACCAGCACTTCGTCACCAGTGTTCAGCAACGCCTGCATGGACATGACGATCAGTTCGCTGACGCCATTGCCCAGGTAGATATCGTCGATATCCACCTTGTCGATACCAATTTGCTGGCAGTAGTGCATCACTGCCTTGCGGGCGGAGAACAGGCCCTTGGATTCCACATAGCCCTGGGCCTGGTGCAGGTTGTAGATCACATCCTGCTGGATCTCTTCCGGTACATCCAGCTCGAAGGCGGCGGGGTTGCCGATATTGAGCTTGAGAATCCGGTGGCCTTCCTCTTCCAGGCGACGCGCTTCACGCAGTACCGGGCCACGGATCTCATAGCATACGTTGTCCAGTTTCGCGGATTTTCTGTAATTCTGCATAGAAGGCGTCTTCCCGGTGTTGTTACGCATGCCGCAACAGGCGGCAGGATCAGAACAGGCTCACCATTCTAGCGGAGCCGGGGTTCAAAAAAACAGTCCGAAAAGGGCGCAATTGTGATGAAAAATGGCAGGGAGGGCTGCGATTTGCAGCCGGTTTCTCAAACTGGCTTTCGGAAATAAAATTGTGCACAATATAGTTGCTGAAAATCCATAAGGAGACCGGAATGGCGAACGCCCCCATCTACGACATCGAAGTAACGGATATCAAGGGCCAGTCCCGCACCCTGGCGGACTATGCTGGCAAGGTGATGCTGATCGTGAATACCGCTTCCAAATGTGGTTTTACGCCCCAGTTCGAAGGCCTGCAGTCACTTCATGATGAACTGGCTCCCAGGGGGCTGGAAGTGCTCGGTTTCCCCTGCAACCAGTTCATGAACCAGGACCCGGGGGAAAACAGTGAGATCAGCGAATTCTGTTCCCTGAACTATGGCGTCAGCTTTCCCATGTTCGCCAAGCTCCAGGTTAATGGACCGGATACCCATCCCCTGTACCGGCTGCTAAAAGACGAAGCGCCGGGTATGATGGGGTCGAAGAAAGTGAAGTGGAACTTTACCAAGTTCCTGGTGAACCGGGAGGGCCAGGTGGTCCGGCGTTATCCGCCGACCGCAAAACCTGAAGCCATCCGCGATGATATTGTGGAGTTGCTGTAAGTGAGTGATTCGGCTACCCGGGCCAGCAAGGCGGACAGTGATGAGCTGCTGGCCCTGGACAACCAGCTCTGTTTTGCCGTGTACGCGGTGAACCGGGCGATTACCAGTCGCTACCGGCCACTGCTGGCGGAGCTGGATCTGACCTACCCGCAGTACCTGGTGATGCTGGTGATGTGGGAAGCAGACGAGGCGGGGGAGAGGCCACGGGTATCCTCCATCGGTGAGCGCCTGCGCCTGGATTCAGGCACCCTGACGCCGCTGTTGCGGCGCCTGGAACAGCGAGGCCTGATCACCCGCCAGCGGTCAAGCGAGGATGAGCGGGTGGTGACGGTTGCCCTGACGGACGAGGGCCGCTCCATGCGTGAGCGGGCCACCGACGTACCGGTGCGGCTGTTGTGCGAGCTGGGCGTGGGGCCGGAGGATGCCGTGCGTCTGCGTGGTGAGCTGCGGGACCTGCTCAGTCATCTTGAGCAGGCGGAACATCACCGCGAGTGACCTCCGAGGCGGACCAACGCTGGATCATCTGGTCCAGTACGTCCCGGTTGTAGGGTTTGGTGATGTAGTCGTCCATCCCCGCCGCCAGGCATTCTTCCCGGTCGCCGGACATGACATTGGCGGTGACCGCGATTACCGGTAGCTTTTTCCACTCCGGATTCTGGCGAATCCGCCGCGTGGCCTCGTAACCATCCATCACCGGCATCTGGCAGTCCATCAGCACCAGGTCGTAAGCTTTCAGCGACAGGGCCGCCAGAGCCCGTTCCCCGTTCTCGGCGTGGTCCACCTCATGACCCAGCTTGTGCAGCAGGCCCGAGGCAACGATCTGGTTGACCCGGTTGTCCTCCACCAGAAGGATGCGGCAGTGGCGTCTGGAGGGCCCGGTTTCCACCACTTCCGCCGTCTCCGTCCCTTCCCTGTCGGCACTTTCATCCACCGGCAGCGGCAGGGTGACGGTAAACCAGGTTCCCTCGTCCTCCCTGGAATCCACCCGTATCTGGCCGTGCATGCGTTCCACCAGTTGCTGGCACAGAGCCAGGCCGAGCCCCGTGCCACCGTAGCGCCGGGTGGTGTCGGTCGCCGCCTGGGAGAATGGCGAGAAAATCCGGTCCAGCTCCTGGCGTGACATGCCAATTCCGGTGTCCCGGACTTCCAGCCGGATGCCTTCCGGCGTCTGCTCCAGGTGAATGGAGACCGTGCCTTCATCCGTGAACTTGATGGCATTGGACAGCAGGTTATTGGCGACCTGCCTCAGACGGGTGGGGTCGCCCAGGTACCGGTTCGCGAGAGCGGTTTCCAGGTGGGTGGTGAAGTTCAGGCCCTTGCGGCGGGCCTGTTCGCCATGGATGGTGGCGCACTCGTTGATCAGTTGCCGCAGGTCGAAGGAGATCACCTCCAGGTCCAGCTTGCCGGCCTCTACCTTGGAGATGTCCAGGATATCGTTGAGCAGGCTCAGCAGGCTCTGGCCGGCCCGGTGGGCGATTTCAAGCTGATGGCGTTGGGCCGGTTTCAGGCTGCCTTCCAGGGCCAGCTCCAGCATGCCCAGCACGCCGTTGAGGGGCGTACGGATTTCATGGCTCATGCTGGCCAGGAAGCGGGCGCGGGTCTGGGCCCGTCGCACGGCGTCCTCCTTGGCGCGGATCAGGGCCCGATTACCCCGCTGCAGGGCTTCGTTCTTTTCCGAGATCTCCCGGGTCCGGTCCTCAACCTCCCGCTCCAGTTTGCCGGAATAGTCCTTCATCTGGCTTTCCACTTCCCGCAACTGACTCAGTGAGGTGTCCACGGTCTGTAGGTGGCGGTTGATAATGGCCACCATGTTGCCGATTTCGTCATGCTCATGGGAAGGCGGAACCGGCAGCCGGGCCTTTTCCGGGGCGTTGCGGACGTCCTGCAGGCTGCTGATAACCCGCATCATGGGCTTCGTCAGCACGAAATAGAACACCACCAGCAGCATGGCCGACAGCACCAGGCTCTTGAGGATGCCGCTGATCAGGATGAAGGCGGCCCGGGACAGGAACAGGTTGCCGTAGTAGTTGGTGGAAATGGTGATAACGAGCTCACCCAGTTCGATCTGTTGCAGGTCCGGTACTTCCAGCTCCGTGGAGTAGCGGCGGGTTTCCCCGAACAGCAGGTCACTGATCCAGCGGTAGCTGCCATCACCACTGCCGCGGCTGGCGGCGGACAGGGTGCGGTTCTTGGTGTCGAGGATGCGGGCGTCGATCACCGCCGGGTGGCGGAGCATGCCGTCCAGCAGCTCACCCGCCAGCCGGGTGTCGATATTGTAGGCGATCTGGGAGGCCGGGCTGTGACTGATGTCCATCAACGCCTCGATATCCTGATCCATGTAGGTGCGGGTACTGTGGTATTCCACCGTGACCTGGATCAGGTTGAGAACGAGCCCCACGGCCATGGCGAGCAACACGGTGTTGCGGGTGAGGCGGTATGACAGACGGTTCCTGAAAAGATGCGTCACTCTATTCCCTGTGCGGCTGGACAGACCTGGGTGGGTTGTCAGTCGTCGTAGTCGGCTTTCTTCTTCCAGTCATCATCGTGGAGGAAGGTATCCCATTCCTTGTCCAACCGGTTCTGCTGTTCCGCGGAACGGGTGCTTTCGCCACTGTTCAGCTCCTGTTCCAGTTCATGGATGCGTTCCTTGAAGGCTGCCACCGCCTTGGCGGCCATGTCATTGCCCTTGGACTTGGCCATTTCCGACGCCGCCAGGTGGTAGGCGTGGATTGCCTTGCGCAGGTCATTATGCCTGACATGGTCCCGCGCCTGGAAAACGAACAGGTCGGCGTGGGTCTTGTGAATGGTGAACAGCACGTGGCGCAGGTTGGCCTTGGCCGTGGCCGCGTTGATCTTGCCGGACTTGTGAAGGGATTCGATCAGCTTGAACAGGCTTTGCAGCAGTTCCTTGATGTAGTTCGACTTGTCGGGGGAATCAATGATGACCTTCGGATGCTCGTCGGTGCCGTCCATCACTTTCTGTTTGTTTTCCTGCACCCTGGCCAGCCAGTCTTTCACGGGGAGGTCGGCCCGTTCCTGCTGGAGGCCCTTGCAGGTTTCCTCCATCCGTCGCAGCAGCAGCAGCTTGATGTCCCGGGTCAGGTACTGGCCCGGCAGTTCGTCATAGATCCGGTAAGCGCGGTTGTAGGCATCTTCCAGTGAGGTGATACGGCGGGCCTGTTCAATCCGGGCCCGTTCGCGCATCTGGCTGATCACCACAATCACGATCGAGACAACGACAACCGCCAGCAACAGCAGAACAATGGTGATGGTATTCATGTATCCCGGGGGGCTCCCTGATTATCTTTCTGATTTGGGGAAGGCAGCCATGAAACAGATCCGCCAGTGCCCATGGTGGCGGCACAGGACCTGTTCCTATAGCGCCGGAGCTAACGCAAGTATCTGGCAGACTGACAGAAAAGTCTAATCGATTCCGTTCCAACTTGTTACAGGTGATAGAATAAGGTGTTTGTCGTGCTCCGGAGGTGTTGCCCGCAATGGATATTTCCCGCGTTGACCTGAACCTGCTGGTGTACCTGGATGTGTTGCTGCGGGAGAAGAATGTCACCAAGGCAGCCAACCACCTGGGCATCACCCAGCCAGCCATGAGCAATGGCCTGCGGCGGCTCCGCGACCTGTTTGACGACCCGCTGCTGGTGCGCACCAGCGAGGGCATGACCGCCACCGAGCGGGCCACCGAGCTGCAACCGCTGGTGCGGGGCATCCTGTCGGATATCGAGCAGGCGGTGCAGGAGAAGGCGTCGTTCTCCGCCAACGAGAGCCAGCGGGTGTTCCGCATCATGGCCAGTGACTATGCCGAGTCCTGCCTGATGCCCCGGGTGTTGCGGCGGATTCGCCAGGAAGCCCCCAATGTCATCCTCGACGTGCTCACGCCCAGTGACGTGAGTTTCCAGGACGTGGAGCAGGGGCGCCTGGATATGGCCATCAACCGCTTCGACAAGATTCCCCAGTCCTTCCACCAGAAAACCCTGTGGACGGAATACTTCGCCTGCCTGATGAACGTGCGTAACCCGATCCTGCAGGATCCGTTCACACTCGACAGTTACCTGGCGGCCAGTCATATCTGGGTCAGCAAGACCGGGTTTGGTGTCGGTGTCGGTGTCAATCCCAAGGACGTACAGCGTCTGGGGTGGGTCGACGAGGCCCTGGGCCTGATGGGGCGCAAGCGGCATATCGCTGTGTTCACCCGCCACTACCAGGTGGCGATGCTGTTGGCGGAGCAGCACGACCTGATTGCCACCCTGCCCAGCCGGGCGGCGTGGCTGCAGAAGGACAACACCAGCCTGGTGATCAAGCCGCCCCCCTTTGACATTCCGCCCTTCGAGCTGAAGATGGCGTGGAGTCCGCTGTTGCAGCACAACGCCGACCACCAGTGGCTGCGGCGACTGGTGGCCGCCGTGGCGGAAGAGGTGGACGAGGAGTTTGCCGAGTTCGGGCGCCAGTTCGAGGCGGTGGAGCCGGACGGGCCTCACCGGTCAGAGCGGTAGTTCCCGCAGTTCCAGTGACGGGCGGGCGATGTCCCACATGCGCTGGAAGTCCTCCGCCAGCAGCCGGGCCCGGCCGCTGTCCGCGAAACTGGCGAAGCCCTCCGGGCGGTCGAACCGGTGCCGGACCAGCACGCCTTCCCGGTCCACCAGCAGGAACGGCTGTTCCACCGGCGGATAGTCGGTATTGACCAGGCGCAGGTCGATGGCGCTGGGCAGGCGCCGCAGCAGGTCCACCAGCCGGTGACGACGTTTCACCAGCGGCCCGTCGTCGTGGACCAGCAGACGGACTTCGCTGTTGCGGTGATGCCGGGCCAGCCACGACAGCAGGTCCCGCAGGCGCTGTCGGTCGTAGAGGTCGTGGTCCAGCAGGCGGTCATAGAGCCACAGCCGTTGCCGGGCCTGACCCACCAGGCTGTCCATCAGGTCGGGAACCTGGTGGTCGGCGTCAATCAGCCAGCTTTGTTCATCCTCGCCAAGGATCATGGGCTTGTGCCGCGGGCTGTCATGGTTAAATCCCGGGGTCACCAGCGTTGGTGCCAGGCAGCGCATGCCGTAGTGGGGGATGCCTGCGTCGTCGTAGGGTTCCGTGCAGACATGGAAGCCGCTGCGCTGGTAGAAGGGGACGGCGTGCTCCTGGGCCGACAGGTACAGGTTTGGCACCTGGCCGGCGGCCTCCGCCATCAGGTGACGCAGCACTTTCTCGCCGAGGCCGGTGCCCCGGTGCCGGGGCAGTACCGCCATGCGCCCGATATGGGCGGTGTCATCGAGGGTGTAGAACATCCGTGCCGTGGCCACCGGGGTGTTGTCCGGCAGCACGGCGAGGAAATGGTCGGCGATCTCGTCGGTGTCGTCCCACTCCAGTTCCGGCGGCACCCCCTGTTCGTCAATGAAGACCGTCTGGCGGATATCCCTGACATCCCGGGGCGCCAGTTGCCAGCTGTACTTGCGGAATCTCACAGTCATTCGAAATAGAGGCTTCCCTGGTTGTAGAGTACGGTCAGCAGTTCCGCCAGGGCCGGGTCCTGACATAAGCGGGCGACCTGTGCCGTGTCCGGTCGACTGGAGGCGCACAGCAGCGGCGCCAGGGGGCGCGCATCACCGCTGAGCAGGTAGCGTTCCCCGTCCACGAACAGGGCGGTCTGGTCGTCAAGCTCCGTGTAGGCGAAACGGGAACCCTCATTCCAGCGTAGTACACCGCCATCCGCCAGGGCTTCCAGCAGGTCGTCGGTGGTGGCCGGCGGTTCCGCGGGAATCACGATGTCGCTGTTCTTCGGGGCCGTGCTGAACTGGCCGAACCACAGCGCCAGGTTGCGTCGGTCGGACACCCGTGAGCGGATTTCCGCCTCCAGCCTGTCCAGTGCCTGGTCGCCGATGGCCCCCGGGTTATCCGGCAGACGGGTATCGCCGTCAGAGAGATGGGCGGAGACATCGGTTTCCGTGCACAGGAAATCGGTAAAACTGGTCAGCAGGTCGTCCACGGTTGGCGCCCGGAACCCCACCGAGAGGGTGATGCAGTCATCTTCCGCCACGCCGTGGTGGCCGATGCCCGGGGGCAGGTAGAGCATGTCGCCGGGTGCCAGCAGGACTTCCTCATCCGCCTGCCAGTCCTTCAGGATGCGGAGTGGGGTGCCCTCCACCCGGGGAGACTGTTCGCTGCAGGCGCCGCCGAACCGCCAGCGCCGATGACCTTCCGCCTGCAGCAGGAACACATCGTACTGGTCGAAATGGGGGCCGACACTGCCCCCCGGAGGCGCGTAGCTGGCCATGATGTCGTCCAGACGCCAGTTGGGCACGAAACGGAAGTGGTCCAGGATCTCGGCGACCTCCGGCACCCAGTGGTCCAGCCCCTGCACCAGCAGGGTCCAGTTCCCCGGTGGCGGGGAGGTGAAGCGGTCGGTACTGAACGGGCCGTTGTGGAGTTGCCAGGGGTGGCCGTTCTCCTCCTCCACAACCAGTCGTGACTCCACCGCCTGCTCGCAGGCCAGGCCGGCCAGTTCATCGGCACTGACTGGGCTCTGGAGGCCGGGAAAGGCCTGGCGGATCACCAGTGGCTTCTTCTGCCAGTAGTCCCGCAGGAAGGTGTCGGCGGACAGGCCGCCGGGGAGTCGGTCAGGTACTGTCATGATCCGATGTTTTCCGCCTGTTCGGCTGCATTGCCGGTATAGTTGGCCGGCGTCAGCGCCATGAGTTCATCCTTCGCGGCCTGGGGGATGTCCAGGTTCTGCACGAACTCGTGGATCAGCTCCGGGCTCATGTCCTTGCCCCGGGTCAGCTCCTTGAGCTTCTCGTAGGGCTTTTCGATGTTGTAGCGGCGCATCACCGTCTGGATCGGTTCCGCCAGCACCTCCCAGGCATTGTCCAGGTCGGCGTCCAGGCGCGCCGGGTTTACTTCCAGTTTGCCGAGACCTTTCAGGGTGGCCTCATAGGCAATCAGGCTGTGGGCGAAACCAACCCCCAGGTTACGCAGCACGGTGGAGTCGGTCAGGTCCCGCTGCCAGCGGGAGATGGGCAGTTTGCTACCCAGGTGCGCCAGGATGGCATTGGCGATGCCCAGGTTGCCCTCGGAGTTCTCGAAGTCGATGGGGTTGACCTTGTGGGGCATGGTGGAGGAGCCAATCTCGCCGGCCACGGTCTTCTGCTTGAAGTAGCCCAGGGAAATGTAGCCCCAGATATCCCGGTCCAGGTCGATCAGGATGGTGTTGAAGCGGGCAATGGCATCGAACAGCTCGGCGATGTAGTCGTGGGGTTCGATCTGGGTGGTGTAGGGGTTCCAGGACAGTCCCAGGCCCTCGACGAAGTCTTTGGCGTTGGCGGCCCAGTCCACGGAAGGGTAGGCAGACAGGTGGGCGTTGTAGTTGCCCACGGCGCCGTTGATCTTGCCCAGCAGTTCCACCGCGTGGATCTGCTTCAGTTGGCGGCGCAGCCGGTGGACCACGTTGGCCAGTTCCTTGCCCACGGTGCTCGGGGAGGCGGTCTGGCCGTGGGTACGGGACAGCATGGGCTGCCTGGCGTGTTCCCGGGCCAGTTCTTCCAGGCGGCGGACAATCCGGTCCATGGCTGGCAACAGGCCGTCGTCCAGGCCTTCCCGCAGCATCAGGGCGTGGGAGAGGTTGTTGATGTCCTCGGAGGTACAGGCGAAGTGGACGAACTCGGTGATGGCCTGCAGCTCCTCCACCGGTGCGATCCGTTCCTTGATGAAGTATTCCACCGCCTTGACGTCGTGGTTGGTGGTGCGCTCGATGGCCTTGATGGCCTCGGCATCCGCCAGGCTGAAGTTCTCCACCACCCGGTCCAGGGCGTCCCGGGCGCCGGCGCTCAGGGCGGGCACCTCGGTAATCCCGGGATGGTTCGCCAGCTGCTGCAGCCAGCGCACCTCCACCTTGACCCGGTTACGGATCAGCCCGTACTCGCTGAAAATTTCCCGGAATACCGAAACTTTGTTGCCGTAGCGGCCGTCCACCGGAGAAATGGCGGTCAGGCTGGTCAGTTCCATCAGATTGTAACCTCATCAGAATCGGGCAGGGCGCAGGAATGTGCGAGGCCTGCGGGTGAAAAATCTGACATCCATGATACACCAGCGCGAGCGGCAATTCAGCGCCGGGGCGGGCGTCTGGTGTGACGCAATGGCGTGGGCAGGCTAGCCAGAGTGGTAGACCGACTGGTTGGCCTTCTCCGCCAGTTCCCTGGCAATGGCAGCCACCTTGCGGCGGCGGAAGATCAGTTGCCAACGACGTCCCCCGGTCTGGCGCCAGAGCACGGCGGAGCGGATGCCGGCCAGCAGCAGGGCACGTACCTTGGCGGCGTTCTCTTCCCGCTGGAGCACGTTGGGGTCGCCGGTTACCTGGATGCGCAGGCGGAAGGTGCTGATGGTGTCCTGATAGACCGAGGCCAGGTTGCTGATCAGGTTGCTGTGCACATACCCGAAATGGCTGGCGGTATGACGGGCGCTGTCGATGCGTTGGCCGATGGCGGACAGCATGTCGCGGTTACGGTTGAGGCTCGATTCCAGCTGGATCAGGTTCAGGCTGTAGCGGAGGATATCCATGTCCTGCTGGCGGGTCTGGTTGCTGAGGATCTTGGCCAGGGCATCCAGGCCCTCGCGGAGGTTCATCAGCTCACCGCCGTACACCTCCAGGGTGTCGTCCGGATTGGTGACAAACAGTGACCGCAGGGAGGTTTCCAGGGTGGACTCGGCACAGCGGCCCTGGTGAGCCACCTGGCTGACCAGGGTGGCAGCCTGGAAAACGCCTGCCAGTGCCAGGGTCTGGTCGGTGAGGGACTTGCTCAAGACGCCTCCGCCCTGGCGCCGGTGGCCGGGACCGATGGTTCCTGCTGGTCGTCCCGCCAGGTGGTCTCGATAACGGCGCCGCCCAGGCAGACCTCGCCCTCATAGAACACCACGGACTGGCCGGGGGTGACTGCCCGCTGGGCGTCATCGAACACTACCCGGGTGCCGCGGCCGGTCACGGTCACCTCGCAGTCCTGGTCCGGCTGGCGATAGCGGGTCTTGGCCTTGCAGCGGAAGCGTTGTGCCGGAGGCTCTCCAGCCACCCAGTCCACCGGCCCGCTGAGCAGTCCCCGGGACAGCAGCAGGGGATGGTGCTTGCCCTGGACGGCCACCAGCACGTTGCGGTCCAGATCCTTTTCGGCCACATACCAGGGATCGTCACTGAACCCCGCCAGGCCGCCGATACCCAGGCCCTGGCGCTGGCCGATGGTGTGGTACATCAGGCCCTGGTGACGACCGATCACCTGGCCGTCCGGCGTCTGGATCTCACCGGGCTGGGCCGGCAGATACTGCTTGAGGAAATCGCTGAACTTGCGTTCCCCGATGAAGCAGATGCCGGTGGAGTCCTTCTTGTCGTGGGTGACAAAGCCCTGCTCCTCGGCAATACGCCGGACTTCCGGTTTTTCCAGTTCGCCCACGGGGAACAGGGTGCGGGCGACCCGCTCGCCGGACACCGCGTGCAGGAAATAGCTTTGGTCCTTGTTGTTGTCCAGCCCCTTGAGCAACTGGGCCCGGCCAGGGTGATCCGGATCGGGACGTTGGCGGGTGTAGTGGCCGGTGGCGATATAGTCGGCCCCCAGGGTAACGGCGTAGTCCAGGAACGCCCGGAACTTCACTTCCTTGTTGCACAGGATATCCGGGTTGGGGGTGCGACCGGCGCTGTATTCCGACAGGAAGTGTTCGAACACCCGGTCCCAGTATTCGTCGGCGAAGCTGGCCGTATGCAGGGGAATACCGATGGCATCCGCCACCGCCTGGGCATCCGCGAGGTCGGTCATGGCCGTGCAGTATTCGGTGCCGTCGTCCTCGTCCCAGTTCTTCATGAACAGGCCTTCCACCTGATAGCCCTGGTCCTTCAGCAGCCAGGCGGCCACGGAGGAATCCACACCGCCGGACATGCCGACGATAACCCGGGTATCTGCTGGTGCACTGGTGGTGAGCTGGTTCATGGCGTAAACGGTTTCTGGTTGCCGGTGAATGTCAGGGGCGCGATTGTAACACCGTTTGTGGTCGCTATGCTTCCGGCTCCACGATGACCTCCAGGGGGAAGCGGCGGCCTTCTCGGTAATCCAGTATGCAGTCGAGCACCATGGGGCTGCGCAGGCGGTCCCCCCGTTGGCGGATTTCGTCCAGGGTCAGCCAGTGGGCCGCCGCGATGTCGGTATCCAGTTCCGTGGTTACCTGTCGGACCGGGGAGGCGCTAAAGCAGAAACGGAAGTAGGTCACCCCGTTGGCGGGGGCAATATAGCGGTACATACCCAGGAAGGCTTCGGGTTCCACCTCCCAGCCGGTTTCCTCAAGGGCTTCCCGGCGGGCCGCATCGGCCACGGCTTCGCCTTCTTCAATGTGGCCGGCGGGCTGGTTGAACACCAGGTCGCCGTTGATGCGTTCTTCCACCAGCAGGAAGCGACCCTGCTCATCTTCCACGATAACGGCGACGGTGGCGTGTGGTTTCCAGGTCATGGGCGACTCCCGGTCAGGTGTGTTGGTGGCGGTGTCGTGGGCGTCGGCGGCCGGAGCGGGCGGGGCCCTTGCCGGCTGTTTTGCCCGTAGCTTTGGGAAGATGGACCGTGAGCTGGCGGTATTCCCCGGGGGCAAGGCCATCCAGGCTCCATTCCCCGATCTGCCAGCGCACCAGCCGCAGGGTCGGGAAGCCGATGGCGGCGGTCATACGGCGTACCTGCCGGTTGCGGCCTTCGGTCAGCCTGAGTTCGAGCCAGGAGGTGGGGATCGTCGCCCGCTCACGCACCGGCGGCTTCCGGGGCCAGAGTGCGGGTGGTGGTATGCGACGGGCGCCGGCGGGTCGGGTGGGGCCATCCTTCAGGTCGAGACCCTGGCGCAACCGGTCCAGGGCTGCATCGGTGATCGCGCCTTCTACCTGGACCAGGTAGGTCTTGGGCATCTTCTGGTTCGGGGAGGCAATTCGGTGTTGCAGTCCGCCGTCATTGGTCAGCAGGACCAGACCCTCGGAGTCGTAGTCCAGACGACCGGCGGGATAGACGTCCGGCAGGTCCACGTAATCGGCCAGCGTGGATCGCCCCCGTTCATCACTGAACTGGCACAGGGTACGGAAGGGTTTGTTGAGCAGGATAAGGGCAGCCATCCCGACATGTTAACAGACTGACATCCGTTAACATCCGGGGATGGCTTATGATCGTGGTAGCGATCTTGAGTCAGCCGTTGACCATACGTACCACGTTGCTGGCCTGACCCTGTTCCTGGTCGGCGTTTTCCCGCGCGGAACGGGGATCCTGCCCCTTCGTGGCGGGTTGCTGTTCCGGAACGATGTTCACCGCGTGAACACCCTTGTCGCTGGGTTTCTTGTCAAAGGTGACCAGTTGGCCGGCTTTCAGGGTTTTATACCCTTCCATTTGTACCGAGGAGAAATGTGCAAACAGGTCGTCACTGCAGCCCTCTTCGATAATGAAGCCATAACCCTTGGCGTTGTTAAACCACTTTACTTTGCCCCTAGGCATGATGAACTCCCTTGTCCAGTCATTATCTGTCGTAACCTACGGCCTGCGCAGGCCGCTTGATACGGCGTTTTACACAATTTTACATTGCAGGATTTACTTTTGATCATTAGTGGGTGGGAGTCAACACCAAAGTTGCGGGAATCACTGATTGCGCACATTACATCATTGTTATGGGGAGCTATGGTCCACTGAAATCTACAGGTTTTTGGTATTTATGGAGCAATACGTTATAGCAGCGAAATTAATAAAAGGACGGGATCTAAGACATTCGTGAATGGTGTACTGTCACCGTTGCCGGCCTGCCGCTGGGCACCCAATGTAAAATCTTGCCCGGGAGACAGGTGTTGTTTTGGTGACAGGGGCACTCCGGGCTGGTTGCCCCGGGTGCCGACGGGGTATCATGATCCATTGAACCCGGTGGCGTTTTTGCTGTCTGAGTGACTGTCGAGTGCTGACCTTCTGTTTCTTCCCTGGAATACCAGAAAGGTGGTCCGAAGAAGACGGGCGGCAGGATAGCTCGGATCTTGAAAACCCGCCCCCGGACATCCATCTTATGTCACAGAAACCGACATCCGGTATGAGAATCATGCGGACACTCAGAAATTCTCTACTAATATTGAATCAGGGGGATCACGACGGTGAGGACGAGCCAGGGCGCGAAGACGGCGTCAGCGTGGCTCCGGAGAAACCGGCCCTGAAGCGGCCGCCCCAATACCGGGTGGTCCTTCTTAACGACGATTACACACCCATGGATTTTGTGGTGGATGTGTTGATGAAGTTCTTCGCCATGAACGAAGAAAAGGCGACGCAGGTGATGCTGCTCGTCCATACGCAGGGAAAGGCCGTATGTGGGGTGTATACCCGGGACATCGCGGAAACGAAAGCAGCGCAGGTGAACCAGTATTCCTCCGAGTGCGAGCATCCGCTGCTGTGCGAGATTGAACGTGCGGACTGACTGACCTTATGCGGGGTGGCCCATGCTGAGCAAAGATCTAGAAATTACGCTGAATGCCGCGTTCCGGAATGCCCGGGACAAGCGTCATGAATTCATGACGGTTGAGCACCTGCTGCTGGCATTGCTGGACAACGATTCAGCGGTGGGCGTCCTCAAAGCCTGCGGGGCTGACCTGCAGCGGCTGCAGGATGAGCTGACCGAATTCGTGGACTCCACCACGCCCCTGATTCCCGGCAGTGACAGTGAGCGGGAAACCCAGCCGACCCTGGGCTTCCAGCGCGTACTGCAGCGGGCCGTCTTCCATGTACAGTCCTCTGGCAAGAAGGAGGTCACCGGTGCCAACGTCCTGGTTGCCATCTTCAGTGAACAGGAGAGCCAGGCGGTTTACCTGCTGAAGAAACAGAATATCGCCCGTATCGATGTGGTCAATTTCGTTTCCCACGGCATCTCCCGTGTCCAGGGTGGCGAAGAGCCGGAAGCTCCGGATCCGGCCGCACAGGAAGAGGGCGCCGAGGAAGGTTCCTCCAATCGCCCCCTGGAAGCTTATGCCTCCAACCTGAATGAGCAGGCCCGTCAGGGGCGTATTGACCCGCTGATTGGCCGCGAGCACGAAGTGGAGCGGGTGGTCCAGATCCTGGTCCGTCGCCGCAAGAATAACCCGCTGCTGGTGGGTGAGGCCGGTGTTGGCAAGACCGCCATCGCTGAGGGCCTGGCCCGTCGCATCGTGGACGGCCATGTGCCGGACATCATTGCCGATGCGGTGGTCTATTCCCTGGATCTGGGCGCGCTGCTGGCGGGCACCAAATACCGCGGTGATTTCGAGAAACGCCTGAAAGGGCTGCTGGCGGAGCTCAAGAAGGAGAAGCGGGCCATCCTTTTCATCGACGAGATCCACACCATCATTGGTGCCGGGTCCGCGTCCGGTGGCGTGATGGACGCGTCGAACCTGCTCAAGCCGATGCTCAGTTCCGGTGAGATCCGCTGCATCGGGTCCACCACCTTCTCCGAGTTCCGGGGTATCTTCGAGAAGGACAGCGCGCTCGCCCGTCGTTTCCAGAAAATCGACGTCAACGAGCCCAGCGTGGATGACACCTACCAGATCCTGAAGGGGCTCAAGCCGCACTTCGAGAAGCACCACGATCTCAAGTATACGGACAAGGCCCTGCGGGTGGCCGCCGAGCTGGCGGACCGGTATATCTCCGATCGTCACCTGCCGGACAAGGCCATCGATGTGATCGATGAGGCCGGTGCCCGTCAGCGCCTGCTGCCTGAAGCCAAGCGCCGCAAGGTGATCGGTGTGTCCGCCATTGAGGACGTGGTGGCCACTATTGCCCGGATTCCGCCGAAGAGTGTGTCCAGTAGCGACAAGGACCTGCTGCGCAACCTGGAGCGGGACCTGAAGATGACCGTGTTCGGCCAGGACCCGGCCATCGAGTCGCTGTCCAATGCCATCAAGCTGGCCCGGGCCGGTCTCAAGGCGCCGGAGAAGCCGGAGGGCGCGTTCCTGTTTGCCGGCCCCACCGGTGTCGGCAAGACCGAGGTGACCCGCCAACTGGCCAAGGTGCTGGGCATCGAGCTGGTTCGTTTCGACATGTCCGAGTACATGGAGCGTCACACCGTGTCACGGCTGATCGGCGCGCCTCCGGGCTATGTCGGGTTTGACCAGGGTGGTTTGCTCACCGAGTCGGTCAACAAGCACCCACACTGTGTGCTGCTGCTGGACGAGATCGAGAAGGCGCACCCGGAAGTGTTCAACCTGCTGCTGCAGGTGATGGACCACGGTACCCTGACCGACAACAACGGTCGCAAGGCGGACTTCCGCCACGTGATCCTGGTGATGACCACCAACGCCGGTGCCGAGGACATCAGTCGTCGCTCCATCGGTTTCCAGGAGCAGGACCACAGCACCGATGGCATGGAGGTGATCAACAAGATGTTCACGCCGGAATTCCGCAACCGCCTGGATTCCATTATCCAGTTCGGCGGGCTGGCGCCGGAGATCATCACCCATGTGGTGGACAAGTTCCTCACCGAACTGCAGGCGCAGCTTGACGAGAAGCAGGTGGTACTGCACGTGGACGATGAGGCCAAGCTCTGGCTGGCGGAGAAGGGGTACGACCCCACCATGGGCGCCCGTCCCATGGCCCGCCTGATCCAGGACAAGATCAAGCGTCCGCTGGCGGAACAGATCCTGTTTGGCGCGCTGTCCGAGAACGGTGGCGAGGTGAATGTTCACCTCAAGGATGGGGAACTGGTGTTCGAGTACGAGAACGAGCCGGCCGAAGCGGTCTAGTGTCCCGGACGGAACACTGCTGATCAGGCCCCGGGGAGCCGGGGCCTGTGATCTGCACCCTGCACAACAACGACAAAGCCCCGCACTGGCGGGGCTTTTTCTTGCGCAGATGTCAGGCCGCGGTGTTGCCGGCCCGGCAGGCTGGCGGCATTAACGGGCGCGGTAGACGATGCGCCCCTTGCTCAGGTCGTAGGGAGTCAGCTCTACCTTGACCTTGTCGCCAGTGAGGATGCGGATGTAGTTCTTGCGCATCTTGCCGGAGATGTGGGCAGTGACAACATGGCCGTTGCTCAGCTCCACACGGAACATGGTATTAGGAAGGGTATCCACAATTACCCCTTCCATTTCAATGACATCTGATTTCGCCATTCAGTAAGGACCTCGCTTGATTGGGTTTCCCAGATTCCGGAATGGCGCAATTCTGCCTCATTTGGTCGCGATTGGCAAAAAAAGCGTCCATTCTGCGGGAATGTCGGTCTATGGAATAACCGAAAGACGGTGCTCAGGAGGGCTCCTGGTCCGGGTCGAACTGCTGCCAGGAGCCGTCGATCAGCGCCTCGATTGGACGGAAGCGGGTCTTGTAGTTCATCTTCCGGCTCTGGGCAATCCAGTAACCCAGGTAGACCCAGGGCAGTCCCTGCTCCCGGGCCTCCCGGATCTGCCAGAGTATGGCCAGGGTACCCAGGCTGCGCCTGTCATGGTCGGGGCTGAATACGGTGTAGATGGCGGATAGTCCGTCATCCAGCTTGTCCAGCACCGCCAGGCCGATCAGCTCGTCACCGACATTCATCTCCAGGAACCAGCTGTCCGTGGCACCTTCCACCAGGAAGGACTGGAACTGGTCCCGGGAAGGCGGGTACATGTCGCCGTCCGCATGACGTTCATTGATGTAATGCTCGTAGAGCTGGTAGTAACGCTCGGAGAACCGGGCGGGTACCAGCTTGAAGGTGACATCGTCGTTGCGCTTCCAGACCCGTCGCTGGGACCGGTCCGGGTGGAACGCACGGGCATCCAGGCGAACCGGGATACAGGCGTTGCAGTGCTCGCAGTGGGGGCGGTAGTAGTGGGAGCCACTGCGGCGAAAGCCCAGTGCGGTAAGCTGGCTGTAGAGCCGCTTGTCCACCTGGGCCCTGGGGTCCACGAACATGGTGGTGGCGTCGCGGCCGGGCAGGTAACTGCAACTGTGGGCCGGTGTCGCAAAGAATACCAGCGTTCTCAGGCTGCTCATCCTTATCCCTCCCCCGGGCGTGAGCCGTGCCAGGCCCACTCCAGTCGCCAGCGGTCCTGGCGAGGTGGCTGGTCGATGTTCTCCTCCAGTATAGATAAGAATACCCGCCGGGGAATAGTCCGTGCGCCCATTCGCAACAGATGGGGGCTTTCCACCTGGCAGTCCATCAGGCGGTAGCCGGAGCGCCACAGTTCGCCGCACAGGTGGACCAGCACCGTCTTTGAGGCGTTGGCCTCCAGGGAAAACATGGACTCACCGAAGAAGCAGCGTCCGATGGCCAGTCCGTAGAGGCCGCCCACCAGTTCATCGCGGTGATTCCAGGCCTCGATGGAGTGGGCGTGGCCACGGCGGTGGAGTTCCTTGTAGGCCTGCTCCATATCGTCGGTGATCCAGGTGCCCTCGGGCCGGGTGGAGCCGCACAGGTGGATGACGCGTCGGAACGACTGGTCCGTGGTGATGCGGAAGCGTCCCTGGTTCAGGGTGCGGCGCAGGCTGCGGGAAATATGGATGTCATCAGGAAAGAGGATACACCGGGGGTCGGGGGACCACCAGAGGATTGGCTGGTCGTCACTGAACCAGGGAAAGATGCCGCTCCGGTAGGCATGCAACAGCCGTTCGGGGGACAGGTCGCCCCCGAGGGCAAGCAGGCCGTCGGGTTCCCGCAGGGCTTCCTCCGCCGGAGGAAACCACAGGTAGTCCGGATCAAGCCAGGGCAGGGCACTCATCGGGTCTGCCTCTTGTTATCCGCCCCGGATGGACACCGGGACGGATGATTGCGACGTGGGCTTAGCCCTGCTGGTCCAGGAATTTCTCGGCATCCAGTGCCGCCATGCAGCCAAAGCCGGCGGAGGTGACCGCCTGGCGGTACACATGGTCGGCCACGTCGCCGGCCGCAAACACGCCGGGCACGCTGGCCTGGGTGGCCATGCCTTCCAGGCCGCTGCGAATGCGGATATAGCCGCCTTCCATATCGAGCTGACCTTCAAACAGTTCGGTATTGGGGCGGTGGCCAATGGCAATGAATACGCCGGCCAGGTCCAGTTCCCGGGTGCTGTCATCCTTGGTGCTGCGAATGCGCATGCCGGTAACGCCGGTGCCGTCGCCCAGGACCTCGTCCAGGGTATGATCCCAGACAATGTTCACGTTGCCGTTCTCGGCCTTCTCGAACAGCTTGTCCTGCAGGATCTTCTCCGCCCGGAGCTTGTCCCGGCGATGGACCAGGGTCACCTCGTCGGCGATGTTGGACAGGTAGAGGGCCTCTTCAACGGCGGTATTGCCGCCACCGATCACCGCGACCTTCTGCTTCTTGTAGAAGAAGCCATCGCAGGTGGCACAGGCGGACACGCCCTGGCCCTTGAACTTCTCCTCGGACTCCAGGCCCAGGTACATGGCCGTGGCACCGGTGGCAATAATCAGGGCGTCGCAGGTGTACTCTCCGCTGTCGCCCTTGAGGCGGAACGGGCGGTTACGCAGGTCGGCCTCGTTGATGGTGTCGTAGACCACACTGGTCTCGAAGCGCTCGGCATGCTTGAGCATTCGCTGCATCAGTTCCGGGCCCTGGACGCCGTCGTTGTCGCCGGGCCAGTTGTCCACGTCGGTGGTGGTGGTGAGCTGGCCACCCACCTCAATGCCGGTAATCAGGGTCGGCTTCAGGTTGGCGCGGGCCGCGTAGACAGCGGCGGTATAACCGGCGGGGCCGGAACCCAGGATGATCAGTCGGGAGTGTTTGCTGTCGGTCATTGCTCGTGTCTCTTCAGTTCTCGGGGCGATTGTCCGTGGCGGAAAAGGATACCAAGATCTATGGCAAACGCGAATTTGATTGCCGTAATCCAGGTCATTGAGCGGCGCTATTCCTGACGGATGGCCGGCCGCTCAGACGGTCAGGATCGGCCGATCACCGGCACCTGGTCCAGCAACTGCCGGACCCGCTGCTCGCCCTTGCCGCTGTCGCCCTGTTCCAGTCGATGGCTGGCGATGGCGGGGAAGACGGCCTGAACATCATCCGGCAGGACATGATGGCGCCCCTGCATCAGGGCCCAGGCCCGGGCGGCCCGCATCAGGCCGAGACCGGCCCGGGGTGACAGACCATAGAGCAGGCCGGGCATGCGACGGCTCTCCTCCAGCAGGTTCTGGATGTAGTCCAGCAGGGCCGGGCTGGTACTGACCCGGGCGACACCCTCCTGCAGGGTTTTCAGGTCCTCGGGGCGGAACATGGTACGAAGCCGCTCGGTCATCTGGCGCCGGTCCTCTCCTTCCAGCAGCTCCCGTTCCGCCTTGGGGTCCGGGTAGCCCAGGCGCAGGCGCATCAGGAAGCGGTCAAGCTGGGACTCGGGCAGGGGATAGGTGCCCCCCTGTTCCACCGGGTTCTGGGTGGCAATCACGAAAAACGGCAGGGGCAGGGGGCGGGTTTCGCCCTCGATGGACACCTGGCGTTCTTCCATGGCTTCCAGCAGCGCGCTCTGGGTGCGCGGAGAGGCACGATTGATCTCGTCGGCCAGCACCACCTGGGCAAAGATGGGGCCCTGGTGGAATACCAGTGAGCCGGCTTCCCGGTCGTACATGGAGAACCCCAGAACGTCCGCCGGCAGCAGGTCGTTGGTGAACTGGATGCGCTGGTAGGACAGGCCCATGACCTTGGCCAGGGCGTGGGACAGGGTGGTCTTGCCCATGCCGGGGATGTCCTCGATCAGCAGGTGACCCTGGGCGAGCAGGCCGCACAGAGCGAGCCGGATCTGGGGTTCCTTGCCGAGGACAATGTGGTTCAGTTCGGTGATCGCGGCGTCGATCAGTTTCTTCATGGAGGATCCGATGGTTGTGTGTCAGTCCCGCACGCGCTTGAGCAGGTCGCTGTAGGCATCGATACGTCTGTCCCTGAGATACGGCCAGATGCGACGCACGGACTCACTGCGGTGCCGGTTGATGTCTGCCGCCAGGGTGGTTTCCTGGTGCTCGTCGGCGCGGCCCAGGAATTCGCCCTGGGCGCCACAGATGAAGCTGTTGCCCCAGAAGCGGATGCCGGTGGTCTGGCCGGACGGGTCCGGTTCGGTGCCTATCCGGTTAGGGGCAATCACCGGCAGGCCGTTGGCGATCGCGTGACCCCGTTGTACGGTGATCCAGGCGTCCAGTTGCCGTGCCTGTTCGTCGGCGTCATCGGTGGTGTCCCAGCCAATGGCGGTGGGGTAGATCAGCAGTTCCGCGCCGGCCAGTGCCATCAGGCGGGCCGCTTCCGGATACCACTGGTCCCAGCATACCAGCACGCCCAGCCGGCCCACGGAGGTGTCTATGGGGGTGAATCCGCTAGCGCCGCTGTTAAAGGTGGCGTCCCCTGGCGTGAAGTAGAACTTCTCGTAGAAGCCGGGGTCGTCGGGAATGTGCATCTTGCGGTAGAGGCCGGCGATGGAGCCGTCGGTCTCCACCACCACGGCGGTGTTGTGATACACGCCGTTCATACGGCGCTCGAACACCGATCCCACCAGTACAATGCCCAGTTCCCGTGCCAGCGACGCCAGGCGATCGGTGGTGGGGCCGGGAATGGGTTCCGCCAGGTCGAAGACCGCTGTATCTTCCGTCTGACAGAAATACAGGGTGGCGTGCAGTTCCTGCAGCACCACCAGTTGCGCGCCCTCGGCGGCGGCCTGCCTGACCAGCCGCTCCGTGGTTTCCAGGCTGGCGGATTTATCGTCACTGCAGGCCTGCTGGATGGCGGCAACCCTGAGTATCCGGTCTGCGGTCATAGTTCCACAACACCCTGCGGCAGTTGCATGGTGACACAGTGCAGGCTGCCATGCTGTTCCACAAGGGGGCGGCAGGGGATGGGGATGATTTCCCGATCCGGGAACAGCGTACGGAAGGTGGCCAGGGCATCGTCGTCCTGGGGAACGTCATAGGTGGGTACCAGCACCGCACCGTTGATTATCAGGAAATTGGCGTAGGTGGCCGGCAGGCGCTCGCCATCCTCGTCCAGGACCGGGGCCGGCCAGGGTAGCGGTGTCAGGCGGTAAGGGGAGCCGTCAGCCTGGTGAAACTGGCGCAACTCCTCCTCCATGGCCTTGAGGGCCGGGTAATGTTCGTCGTCCGGGTCCTCGCAACGGACGTAACATATATGGTCCGGGCTACAGAAGCGGGCGAGGGTATCGATGTGGCTGTCGGTGTCGTCACCGGCCAGGTAGCCGTGGTTCAGCCAGAGCACGCGTCGGGCACCGATGGTTTCCCCCAGCAGGGCCTCAATGGCGGCACGGTCATAGTCCGGATTTCGGGTTGGCGTCAGCAGGCATTCGCTGGTCACCATGATGGTGCCTTCGCCATCGGATTCGATGGACCCGCCTTCCAGGACAAAATCCACCGTTTCCAGTGGGGTATCACCAAAACAGCCCCCGGTCGCCAGGTGCTGGTTCAGGGCGTTGTCCTTCTCCCAGGGGAACTTGCCGCCCCAGGCATTGAAGCGGAAATCGAGCAGCCGGGTCCCGTCTACGGTCGTCACGGCAAGGGGGCCGTGGTCCCGGGCCCAGGTATCGTTGGATGGTGCGGCCACGCAGTGGGCCCTGCCTGGCAGGTCCTGTTCCCGGGCCCACTGGTTGAGCTCCTGTTCGAGCTTCTGGGCCCGGAACACATGCTCGCAACTCACCACCAGGTGCTCAAACCGGAGAACCGCCCGGGCAATGGCCAGGAAGACCGGTTCCACTTGATCCAGCTGGCTGAACCAGTCGGTTCCGGGGTGGGGCCAGGTCAGCATGACGGCACTCTGGGGTGCCCATTCGGCAGGCATCACGCGTGTCGAAGTCAAAATAGCAACCATCCTGTCAGTGGTTCACGGTAGGGAACCGGCCATTGGATCCCGCGTCGGATTTCGCCGCATTCTACCGGTTTGGTAGCCTGACGTCAGTCGTGTTCGGGCGTGTGTACGGCATTCAGCGGGAGTGTCTGGCGACCGTGTGGATGACGTGGTTGTATTCGAAGTAGACCACGAAGTCATCATAGTGCCACTGGGAGATGGGGGGATCGCCCACGGGGCCGGAAGTACGGACCGGATCGCCGAACCGCTGACGTACCGTCTTCCGTGACTGGCCGGTATCCGGCAGTGTCATGGTCTGGCGATCGCCCTGGGACATTACCGGCACCTTGACCTCGTCGGCCTGGGCCGTGGGCGCGAACCCGGCTCCCAGTGCGGTAATGGCAAGACTCGCAGCGGCGGCTGCGGACATCAGCTTGTTCATTATTTGTTCTCCTGAAACTTCTTTAATGATTGATCCGGTCCATTATGAGTCGAACCAGTTCATTATTACGATGGTTCGCCGCCCTGTCTCTGTCGAATCTGCCATGCCATGACGTGTTTCGCAATCTGCTGACGGTCACCTTCCGGTATGTCGACAAAGGAGGTATGTATCAGCTCCAGGCCGGCGCCCGGAGCCGATTCCAGTGGTGTGATGTCGACCACCTCGGCGGCCCCCTGGGGGCGGTAGAGTTCCGGTGGCAGGGTCAGGCGCAGGGCCAACAGGTCACCCCGGGACAGTTCGCCACCCTGCGTCGGAAAGCTTACACCGCCTTCACTCAGGGTAACCTCCCGCCAATCTTCCGGTTGCAACGGATTTTGGTCAAAGGCCATAATGCGCGCCAGCGTATCAACCTTACCGTTCAGCGACTTGAGCAGGGAAGCCGCCAGCCGGTCCCGCTCCGCCAGTAACGGAAGCTGGTTGCGGAATTCCTGGTCCAGGCGTTTTAGCTCCGATTTCAGGCTGTCCAGGTGGTCCTCCGCGAAGGGATCACCACCGGTATCGTCCGGATGAATCCGCCGGTACTCCAGACCGATCCGATCCTCAATGCGGTAAAAATCCCGGCGGTCGGGGGTGTTGTGATCTGACGTCATTCGGGCTCCAGCACATTGACGGGTGACCGGGCGATTCGTAACAGGCGGTCACCGGGACCAGGAATCGGAAGGGCACCCGTATCCAGAGCAGTTTAGCAGCTTCCCGGTGGCAAGAAAGCGGGGGCACTCGATTCGATTTCCGGCAGTGACAGGCGACCTGTATGTTTCGACCTCTCTCGTTCTACATCGGTCTGCGTTATACCGCGGCCAAGCGACGAAACCACTTTATCTCCTTTATTTCCCTGACGTCGATGATCGGCCTGATGCTCGGCGTGGCCGTGCTGATCATTGTGCTGTCGGTGATGAACGGTTTTGACCGGGAACTCAAGCAGAAGGTGCTGGGCATGGTGCCCCATGCCGTGGTCAAGGGGGACCCGTACCTCTCGGACTGGCAGGAGGTTGACCAGACCGTGACGGCCCACCCCCGGGTTCTGGCCGCCGCACCTTTTATCGAGGGACAGGGTATGGTCACCGGGGGCGGTAATGTCCGTGGTGTGCTGATCAAGGGGGTCGTGCCTGAGGAGGAGGACACGGTGTCGATCATTTCCAGCCAGATGATTGAGGGGAAACTGGAGGACCTGAAGGCTGGCGAGTTCGGCATCATCGTGGGGCGCCCCCTGGCGGCCAGCCTGCGGCTGGAGGTGGGTGACAGGCTGACCATTGTGCTGCCGGAAGCTTCGGTCAGCCCGGCGGGAGTGATGCCCCGGCTCAAGCGCTTTACCGTGGCGGGCATCTTCAGTACCGGGGCCGAGCTGGATGGCAATTACACCCTGGTCCATATGGAGGACGCCAGCAAGCTGATGCGTACCGGTGGCCGGGCCGAAGGCGTGCGCCTGCTGGTGGATGACCTGTTCGCCGCGCCCGCCGTGGTGGAAGAGGCGGCCCTGAGCCTGGGCGGGCGCTACTACATCTCCGACTGGACCCGCACCCATGGCAGTCTGTTCAGTGCGATCCAGATGGAAAAGACCATTATCGGACTGCTGCTGATGTTCATCGTGGCGGTGGCGGCGTTCAATATTGTGTCGACCCTGGTCATGGTGGTGACCGACAAGACCGGTGATATCGCCATACTCCGCACCATGGGGGCCACCCCGGGTCGGATCATGAGGATTTTCATGATCCAGGGGGCGATTATCGGTGTCTTCGGTACGCTGGTGGGGACCACCCTGGGCATCTTCGGCGCCTGGTACATCAGTGACCTGATCAGCGGGCTGGAGAGTCTGCTTAATCACCAGTTCCTCAACGCCGATGTCTATTTCATCAGTTACCTGCCTTCCGACCTGCAATGGCTGGATGTGGCCATCATCAGTACGGCGGGGCTGGTCATGAGTTTGCTGGCCACCATCTATCCGGCCTGGCGGGCATCCCGCATCGATCCGGCGGAGGCCCTGAGGTATGAGTGAGGAACTGTCCATGCAATCAAACCAGCGGCCGGTGATCGAGTGCCGGACCATCACCCGAACCTACCGGGAAGGTCCCGCCACTCTGACCATTTTCTCCGACATTTCCCTGACCGTCGGGGCCGGGGAGACCGTGGCCATCGTGGGCAGCAGCGGGGCCGGCAAGACCACCCTGCTGAACCTGTTGGGGGGGCTCGACAAGCCGTCGTCCGGCCATATCGCCATCTGTGGGGAGGACATCCACCGGATGGGCGAGGCCCGGCGGGCGCGTTTCCGTAACCGTCACCTGGGTTTTGTCTACCAGTTCCACCATCTGCTGCCGGAGTTTTCCGCCCGCGAGAACGTGATGCTGGCCTGCACCCTGGGCGGGATGTCCATCCGGGAGGCCGGGGACAGGGCGGATAACATGCTGGCCCAGGTCGGCCTGGCGGAGCGCCTGGGCCACAAGCCCGGCGAACTGTCCGGTGGTGAGCGCCAGCGGGTGGCCATTGCCCGGGCCCTGGTGAACGAGCCTGAATGCGTGCTGATGGACGAACCCACCGGCAACCTGGATGAGCAGACCGCCAACGGTGTCCAGACGCTGATCGAGGGCCTGCGGGACCGGTTGGGCATCGCCTTTGTGGTGGTCACCCATGACATGACCATTGCCCGTGGTCTGGGGCGGGTACTCAGGCTGGAGCAGGGCAGGTTGCATCCGGCCTGACCAGGCGACAGGGGGGATCAGGGGTGGCGGCGACGATGGCGCCATTCCGCGCGCACCTTGCGGCGCCAGAGGAACTGGATCAGCAGGTAGCTGGCGCAGGCCAGCACCGTGGCCACCGCCACCGAACCGATGTACAGCGGAATGCCGATTTCCACGAGCCGCTCGCTGAACCAGCCCCACGACAGCTGGAACTCGAAGGTGATCACCGGGCGGTCCAGCAGCATGGCCCCCACCTTGTAGTTGAAGTAGAAGATAGGCGGCATGGTCAGGGGATTGCTGATCCACACCAGGGTCACCGACAGCGGCAGGTTGGCATTAAACCAGACGGCGCCGAAGGCCGCTGCCACCATCTGGGCCGGCATGGGAATAAACGCGAGGAAAACGCCGATCAGGAAGGCCCGGGCCACGCAGTGTCGGTTGATGTGCCACAGGTTGGGTTCATGAAGGATATCCCCCAGGAAGTGCAGCGACTCGATGGAGCGCACTTTCTCCGGTGACGGGATGTAACGTTTCATGAACTTCTTCGGCATATCGAAGAAAAGCCTGGTTGCCTGGATGGCCCGGCATGAAGAAACCGGGTTCCGAACGCCTGGTTGATGGAAATGGGGCAGGGTCTCGTCCGGTTTGCTGAATGAGCCGGACCGGAGACCAGGAATCCCCTTCAGGATAGGGACGATCAACTCATGGGGGCAAGGATCGCCGCCTTTGCCTGCGGCGTCATCATACTGTACTCCGGGCTTTTTCCGCCACCTCGGGCGCTGTTGGTGTCGGTTATCTGCCTGGCCCTGATGGTGACCGCGATACTCTGGTGGCGGGCCGACAGGGTTCGCCGCTACCTGGTGATGGCTGCCTGCCTGGTTCTGGGGCTCGCCTGGGCCGCCCTGGCCTCCCAGGGGCGCCTGGAGGATCGACTGGTGTCCGCTCTGGAGGGCCGGGAACTGACGGTTACCGGGTACCTCTGTGACGCCCCGTCACCGGGGGCCTGGGACAGTGTCCGCTTCAGCCTGTGCCTTAACGGCGACCGCCCCGATGGGGTGCCCCGCCGGTTGCGTCTGTCCTGGTACGGCGATGGTGCAACCCTGGATCTGCCCACCCCCATGAACGCCACGGTGGTGCTCAAGCGCCCCCACGGCGCCGTCAACCCCGGCGGTTTCCGTTACGAGACCTGGCTGTTCCGCAAGGGCTATGGCGCCACCGGCACCGTGCGTGGGGTGGCCGCCGCCCCATCGGAATCCTGTGGCCTGTCCTGCCGGTACTATCACTGGCGCCAGCAGGTGGTGCTGGCCACCCGCGATACCCTCGATGATATGGAACATACCGGTCTGGCGCTGTCGCTGCTGCTGGGCTATCGCGGGGACCTGAGCAACCGCCACTGGCAGGTGCTGGAAGCCACCGGCACCATCCACCTGGTGGCCATATCAGGGCTGCACCTGGGCCTGGTGGCGACGCTGGCGTCCCTGGTACTGCGCTGGCTGGCCCTGCGGTTGCCGCGCCGGGCCTCGTCTCCCCGGCAACTTCGGTTGTGGCTCTGGTTGTGTGTGATCCTGGTGGCCGCTGGCTATGCGCTTCTGGCCGGTTTTACGGTGCCTACCCGACGAGCGCTGGTGATGGTGGTGATCGCTGGCTGGCTGTTGCTGGTGGGACGCCTGTCCTCGCCCTGGCATGGCTGGTTACTGGCCCTGGGGGCGGTCCTGCTGCTGGACCCGCTGTCACCCCTGGACCAGGGCTTCTGGTTGTCGTTCTGCGCCGTGGCGGTACTGATCCTGGTGTTCAGCCGCCGACAGGCACAGCCCGGGGCCATCCGGGCCCTGGTGATCGCTCAGGCGGCGGTGTTTGCGGGGCTATGGCCGGTGCTGTCGGTGCTGGACCAGGGTGCTGCATGGGCCGGCCTGGTGGCCAATATCCTGGCGATCCCCCTGCTGTCCCTGATTGTGATGCCGGTGCTGTTGGCCGGTGGCCTGGTGTTGCTGGTCACCGGTGGGCAGGCGGCTGAGTGGGTCGGCATGGTGTTCGACGGTGTGCTGGGCAGCCTGTGGTGGGTGCTGACGGCGCTGGCCGGGCTGGACCTGCCCCAGGGACGGATGCCGTTGGCACTGGCGCTGGTGGTGGCCGGCACCGTGCTGGTCGCCCTGTGGGTACCGGACCGTCGGCTGCGCTGGTGTTCGGTGCTGTTGGTGGGGGCGGTGCTGGTGGGTGCCGGGATGCCGGCCGGAAACCGGTGGCAGACAACACCCCAGCTATGGGTCTGGGACGTGGGGCAGGGATTGTCGGTGATGCTCCGACACCGGGATGAGGTGCTGGTCTATGATACCGGACCGGAATCCGCCTCGGGGTACAACGCCGTGTCCGAGGTGTTAATCCCTTCCTTTGAGCGCATCGGTGTCCGGCACATCAACACCCTGGTGCTCAGTCATGGCGACCAGGACCACGCCGGCGGTCTGTCCCATCTGTTTCGCCGCTATAAGCCCGGGCGGATCATCTCTGGCGAGCCGGACCGGGTCGCCATCGGTGTCGGCAACCGTGAGGTGGCGCCGTGCCATCGGCAGAGGCCTTTGACGGTGGGGGCGGTGGAGGTCCATTTCTGGCAGGCGGTGCCGGCGGCCATCGACGATGCCAATGACCGCTCCTGTGTCCTGGCCATTCGCCATGGCAACCAGCAGATCCTGTTGCCGGGGGATATTTCGGTGCCGACTGAACGCAGGTTGCTGGCGGAATGGCCCCTGGCGCTCGGGGCGGGGCGCGAACTGACCCTGCTGGCGCCGCACCACGGCAGCAAGACTTCTTCCGGGGCCGCCTTCGTCCGCCGGCTGTCGCCGGAGCGGGTGATCTTTACCGCAGGCTACCGGCACCGCTACGGCCACCCGCATCAGGATGTGGTGGCACGCTACCAGTCCGCAGGCGGCGACCTGTTCAATACCGCGACCTCCGGTGCCCTGAGGCTGGACCTGCAGGCCGACCGACTATGGGTGACACCCTGGCGGCAGAGGGTGCCATTCTGGGTCCGTGGACCGGAGCCGGTCACCCCGGATTGAGGAATCCTTCCCAACCGTCGCTTTCGGGTGTGGTCTGATTCCGTGGCTATGCTAAAGTAGCGCCGCTTGTAACAGATCAGGGAGACCGTGCGTGTTTGAGCTTCTGAAAGCGGGTGGCATTCTGATGGTGCCGATTGTGTTGTGCTCCATTCTGGCCCTGGCCATTATCCTGGAGCGGTTGTGGACCCTCAGACCCTCACGGGTGGCGCCGCCGGATGTCATGTCCGAGCTGTGGCGCTGGATCAAGGCCAAGGATCTCAATGGCCGCAAGCTCAAGGCACTACAAGCATCGTCTCCCACCGGTCGGGTGCTGGCCAGCGGCCTGATGAACGCCAAGCATGGTCGTGAGGTCATGAAGGAGAGCATCGAGCAGGAAGCGGCCCAGGTGATTCACGACCTGGAACGGTTCCTCAACCCCCTGGGTACCATCGCCACCATCTCGCCGTTGCTGGGTCTGCTGGGTACCGTTATCGGTATGATCAAGGTGTTCGCCAAGATGCAGGGCACCGAAGGGGCTGCCAATATTGCCACCCTGTCCGGTGGTATCTCCGAGGCCCTGGTGACCACCGCCGCCGGCCTCACCGTGGCCATCCCCGCGCTGATCGCCCACCGATACCTGATCCGCCGTATCGAGGCGCTGGTAGTGGGTATGGAGCAGGAAGCCATCCGCCTGGTGGAGGTGGTGCATGGTGACCGCGAAATCGACGTTGAGGGAGCCTGACGGCCGTGAAATTCCAACGCCAGCGAAGCCGGGAAGTGGGGGTGGATCTTACCCCCCTCATCGATGTGGTGTTCCTGTTGCTGATCTTCCTGATGGTGTCCACCACCCTGCCGGACGATAACCAGCTCAACATCCAGTTGCCCGAGGCTGACGGTGAACCGGTGGCTGTGGAGGCGGAACTGATCGATCTGGTGGTGAACGCCCAGGGCCACTACATTGTTAATGGCCGCACCCTGATCAATAATCGTCGTCAGACGCTGGAGCAGGCCATTCGCGATGTGGCGGGCGACAACAGCGAGCTGCCTTTCGTGATTACGGCGGATGCCCGCACGGCCCACGAATTTGTCATCCGAGCCATGGATGTGGCCGGCAAACTGGGGTTCACCAAGATCAAATTCACCACCGATCCCACGTCGGATGACTCCTAGCTGGGACACCGAATCCGGCAAACAACTGGCAGGGCGATGAACCAAGCTGAAGCTTCCAACTGGCAGACCTACGGGCGCCTGCTCAAGTACGTCAAACCCTTCTGGTTCGCCTTCTCACTGGCGGTGGTCGGCAACGTTATCTATGCGGCTGCCTCCACCGGCATGGCGGCGGCCATGGAGTTTGTCATCCAGGCCATCGAGAACCCCACCGCCCAGAACCGCATGCTGATTACGGGGATGATCGTGGGGGTGTTTGCCTTCCGGGGCGTGGGCACCTTCATGAGCCAGTACTTTATCGCCTACGTCGGCCGCCATGTAGTCAATGCCCTGCGTAAGCAACTGTTCGACCGACTGATGTCGCTGCCATCCCGGTACTACGACAACCACGCCTCCGGGCGGCTGGTATCCAAGCTGACCTTCAACGTCGAGCAGGTGGCGGACGCCACCACCAATGCGGTGACCATTATCCTCCGGGAGGGGTTGACCATCGTCGGCCTGCTCGGGTTCATGGTCTATACCAACTGGAAACTGACCCTCATCTTTGTCGCCCTGGGGCCATTGATCGGGCTGGTGGTGAACTACGCCAGCAAGCGTTTCCGCAAGATCAGCCGGCGTATCCAGAGCTCCATGGGGGATATCACCCACGTATCGTCAGAATCCATTACCGGTTACCGGGTGGTGCGTACCTTTGGCGGCGAGGACTATGAACGGCAGCGCTTCGGTGATGTGGCCGACCGTACCATGCGCCAGGGCCTGAAGATGGCCTCCACCCAGGCCATCGCGACACCGGTGGTGCAGGTGCTGGTGGCCCTGGCCCTGGCCGCCCTGGTCTGGGTGATGCTGGCGCCGGAGATCCGGGGCAGCATGACCACCGGGCAACTGGTGGCATTTATCACTGCGGCGGCCACCATGGCGAAGCCGATCCGTCAGGTTACCTCGGTGCACAGCAAGATCCAGAAAGGGGTGGCCGCGGCCCATGATGTGTTCGGCACCATGGACGAGGAGCCGGAAGAGGATGCCGGCCAGTACGCGCCGGAGCGGGTGGACGGTGCGATCCGCTTCGATAACGTCTGCTTTCGCTACCAGGACACCCTGGACGACGTCCTGCACCAGATCAGCCTGGATATCCCGGCGGGGCAGAGCGTGGCCCTGGTGGGGCGGTCAGGCAGCGGCAAGTCCACCCTGGTGAGCCTGCTGCCCCGGTTCTACGAATACCATCAGGGGGAGATCCGGCTCGACGATCACCCCATCACCGACTTCAGCCTGGCGGCACTGCGGGCCCAGATCGCCCTGGTGACCCAGAACGTGGTGCTGTTCAACGACACCATTGCCGCCAATATTGCCTATGGCTCGTTGCGGGAACGGTCCCGGGAGGAGATCGAGGAAGCCGCCCGCAAGGCCCATGCCCTGGAGTTCATCGAACGCATGCCCGAGGGGCTGGATACCGTGGTGGGCGACAATGGCGTGATGCTGTCCGGCGGCCAGCGCCAGCGCCTGGCCATTGCCCGGGCCCTGCTCAAGGATGCCCCGGTGCTGATCCTGGACGAGGCCACCTCCGCCCTGGATACCGAGTCCGAGCGCCATATCCAGGAGGCCCTGGAAGTAGTAATGAAAGGGCGCACCACCCTGGTGATTGCCCACCGCCTGTCCACCATCGAAAAGGCGGACCGCATCCTGGTGATGGAGTCCGGCCGCATTGTCGAGGACGGCAGCCACCAGCAACTGCTGGCCGCCAATGGTGCCTATGCGCAGTTGCACCGGATGCAGTTCAGCGAAGGGTGATGGCGGGCCTGGTGGAGACGCTCTGGTACCGGCAGCGACGCCCGCTGTGGCCGCTGCTGCCCCTGTCCTGGCTTTACCAGCGGATTGCACGTAACCGTCGCCAGCGTTTGCAGGCGGCGGCCCGACCCTTGCCGGTACCGGTGATCGTGGTGGGCAATATCACCGCTGGGGGCACCGGGAAATCGCCCCTGACTGCCTGGCTGGCGGGCTATCTGGCGGAGCAGGGGTGGCGCCCGGTGATCCTGTCACGGGGCTATGGTTCCGACCGCCCCGCTGATTCGCCCATGGTGGTCACCCCCGACAGTGATCCCGCCCGTGCCGGTGATGAACCGGTGATGCTGGCGGCCCAGACCGGCCGCCCGGTGGTGGTCCATCCCCGCCGTCTCGAATCGGCCCGGCTGGCGCTGGACCAGGGCCTGGGTGACCTGGTGCTCTGCGATGACGGCCTCCAGCACTATTACCTGGACCGGGACCTGGAACTGGCGGTATTCGATGGCGCCCGGGGTATCGGCAATGGTGCCGGCCTGCCGGTGGGGCCCTTGCGTGAGCCGCCCGAGCGCCTGCTGGAGGTGGACTTCGTGGTGGTCAATGGTGAGGCCACCGGGCCCGTACCGACCCATCCCGGCCGCTATGCCATGACCCTTGAGCCGTCCCGGGTCCGTAACCTGGCCACTGGCGAGATACAGTCCCCGGACTGGTTACGGGGTAAAGATTGCGCCGCCCTGGCCGGCATTGGCAACCCGCAACGCTTCTTCGACCAGCTACGGGCCCTTGGGGCTGCCGTAGAGGGGAGGGCGTTTGCCGATCATCATCGATATACTGAACGGGATATTGCCATGGGCGACAATCGTCCCCTGTTGATGACCGCCAAGGACGCTGTCAAGATCCGGCCATTCGCCCATGACCAGTGCTGGGTGCTGGACGTGGAGCCGACCCTGTCCCCGGGGTTTGGACCGGCGCTGGAACAGGCGCTGCACCGGAAACTGACGGGGCGCGGCCTGGAACCGACTTCTTTACGAGAGACCTGACATGGACAAGAAACTGATTGCCATGCTCGCCTGCCCGGTGTGCAAGGGAGACCTCAAACTCGACCGGGAGCGCAATGAGCTGGTGTGCTACGCCGATGCCATGGCCTTCCCCATCCGCGAAGGTATCCCGGTGATGCTGGCCACCGAGGCCCGCACCCTGTCCACGGATGAGCGCCTCGACCGGACGCTGGGGTAGGTCTATGTCCTTCACCGTTGTGATTCCGGCCCGGTATGCCTCCTCCCGCCTGCCGGGCAAGCCCCTGGCGGATATCAATGGCGTACCGATGATCCGTCACGTCTACCAGCAGGCTTGTCGCAGCCATGCCGGCCGGGTCCTGGTAGCCACCGATGATGAGCGTATCCTGGCCGCCTGCGAGGCATTCGGCGCGGAAGCGGTTATGACATCGCCAGACCATGCCAGTGGCACGGATCGGTTGCAGGAGGTGGTCGAGACCCTGGGATTGCCGGATGACGCCCGGGTGGTCAACGTTCAGGGCGACGAGCCACTTATCCCCCCGGGCCTGATCGACCAGGTGGCAAAGGCGCTGGACGACTATCCCCAGGCGGCCATCGCCACGCTGTGTGAACGCATTACCGTGCCGGCGGACCTGTTCAACCCCAATGTGGTGAAAGTGGTCCGCGACCAGGACGGCTACGCCCACTATTTCAGCCGCGCCCCCATGCCGTGGCTGAGAAACCAGTGGCAGAGTCTGGCGATACCGGACAGCCTGCCGGACGACTACCGGGCCTGGCGCCACATCGGTATCTACGGCTACCGCGTCAGCCTGCTGCACCGTTTTGTTGGCTGGCCCCCCGCGCCCACCGAAACCACCGAGAGCCTGGAACAGCTCCGGGCGCTCTACCATGGCGCGAGGATTCATGTCAGCGAGGCGTCGGAGCCGCCACCGGCGGGGGTGGACACCCCGGAAGACCTGGAGCGGGTCCGTCAGCAACTGGCATCCGTAAAAGGAGTGTAGGAGACCCTGATGAGCAACCAGATTCGCGTACTGTTCGTGTGCCTTGGCAATATCTGCCGGTCACCCACCGCCGAGGGCGTGTTCCGCCAGCGCCTGGAACAGAGTGGCCTGTCTGACCACGTCGGGGTGGATTCCTGCGGCACCGGAAACTGGCACATCGGCAAGGCGCCGGACGAGCGGGCCAGGCAGGCCGCGGCGAGCCGGGGTATCGATATCGGCCATCTCCGGGCCCGGCAGTTCCGCCCGGAGGACCTGGAGGATTTCCACTACGTGCTGACCATGGACCGTCAGAACCTGGCGGACGTGCGGGATATCTGGCTGCAGCAGGGCGGCACCGAGCCCCGGCTGTTCCTCGACTTCCTGGAGGCCGGTCACGAGGACGAGGTGCCCGATCCCTATTACGGCGGCAACGACGGTTTTGAACGGGTACTGGACCTGATTACCGAGGCAAGCGACGGCCTGCTGGCCGACATCCGGGCGCGACTGGACTGATGCGCCCCCACAACCTGATTGAAAACGCCCCGCTGCGGAACCTGAGCACCATGGCGACTCCGGCCGTCGCCCGCTACCTGGTGGAAGCGACCAACGCCGGGGAGGCAAAGGCGGCCCTGGCATGGGCACAGGAAGAGGAGTTGCCGGTCCAGGTGGTCGGTGGTGGCAGCAACCTGATCTTCTGCGACGACTTTCCCGGACTGGTCCTGCACATGGCCCTGAAAGGCCGCCACTGGACGGCCATGCAGGGAGACTGCGCCACCCTGGTGCTGGCCGCGGGTGAGAACTGGCATCGGGCGGTGCTCTATGCGGCTGCGGCAGGCTACCGGGGCATCGAAAACCTGGCCCTGATTCCCGGCACGGCGGGTGCCGCCCCGGTCCAGAACATCGGCGCCTATGGCGTCGAGTTGTCCGATACCTTCGTCAGCCTCACCGCCTGGGACCGGCAGCGCGGGGAAGAGGTGGTGCTGACCACCGAGGATTGCCGCTTCGGCTACCGCGACAGCCTGTTCAAGCACGACCCCGAGCGCTACCTGATCCTGGAGATCCGGCTTGCCCTGAGTCGCAGCCGGCCCTGGTCCCTGGGGTACGGCGAGCTTTCCCGGTGGTTCGAGGGTGAGGTGCCCTCATCCCCCACGGAGGTGGCCGAGGCGGTGATGGCGGTGCGTCGCCGCAAGCTGCCGGACCCGGCCCAGTTGCCCAACACCGGCAGTTTTTTCAAGAACCCGGTGGTCACCCGGGACCAGTGGGAGTCGCTGCGGCGGCAATGGCCGGAAATGGTGGCCTATCCCCTGGACGACGGCGTCAAGCTGGCGGCTGGTTGGCTGATTGATCAGTGTGGCTGGAAGGGCTATCGGAACCGGACGGTCGGGGTGCACCACCGGCAGGCCCTGGTGCTGGTAAACCACTCATCGGGAACCGGTGCCGATGTGCTGGCCCTGGCCCGGAGGATTCGTGATGACGTGCGGGAACGTTACGGAGTCACGCTGGAAATGGAACCGGGGGTCGTACCCTCAGGCTGTGGACTGACGCCGCCAGCCTGAGGCGGGATTACTACGGGCGACGGCTATTCCGGCTAGCCTGCCGCCCGCCTGCGCTGTCTCAGAGACCCCGGCGGGGGGAGGCATTGAGCAGGAACGGCAGGATGTCCTCCACGGCAACGTCCTGCTTGTCCGCATCCCGGCGGCCCTTGTATTCCAGGGTGCCGGCGCCCAGACCCCGGTCCGAGACGACGATCCGGTGGGGCAGGCCCATCAGTTCCAGGTCCGCGAATTTCACGCCCGGGCGCTCGTTGCGGTCATCCAGCAGCACATCGAAGCCCGCCTGACGCAGTTGCTCATAGAGCTTTTCCCCCGCTTCCTGCACCGCCGGGGACTTGTGGCCATTCAGGGTCACGATGGCCACCTCGAAGGGGGCGATGGCCTCGGGCCAGATAATGCCCCGGTCGTCGTGGTTCTGCTCAATGGCCGACGCCACGATACGGGATACGCCGATGCCGTAGCACCCCATCTCCAGGATCGCGCTCTTGCCGTTCTCGTCCAGCACCGTGGCGCCCATGGCCTGGCTGTACTTGTTGCCCAGTTTGAAGATGTGGCCCACTTCAATGCCGCGACGGATCTCCAGCTTACCCTTGCCATCGGGGCTGGGGTCGCCTTCCACCACGTTGCGCAGGTCTTCCACGCGTTCCAGGGGCACGTCCCGCTCCCAGTTCACGCCGGTGAGGTGATAGCCCTCCCGGTTGGCGCCGCAGACAAAGTCCGTCAGATGCGCGGCGGCGCGATCGACAATCACCGGTACCGGCAGCTTGACCGGGCCGATGGAGCCCGGGGGGCAACCGGTGGCTGCGCGGATCTCGTCGTCGGTAGCCATGGTCAGCGGTTCGGCAATACCCGGCAGGTTTTCCGCCTTGATGTCGTTGAGGGTATGGTCGCCCCGCAGGATCAGGGCCACCAGGCCGGCTTCCTCGCCTTCTTCCGCCTCGGCTTTCACCAGCAGGGTCTTGACGGTTTTCTCCGTGGGCACCTTCAGGAAGTCCGAAATGGCGGCAATGGTGGTCTGGCCCGGGGTTTCCACTTCCGTTATGGATTCGGCGGGGGCAGGGCGCTCACCGGCCGGGGCCACGGCTTCCGCCTTCTCGATATTGGCGGCGTAGTCGCTTTCCGTGCTGAAGGCGATCTCGTCCTCGCCGGAGGAGGCCAGCACGTGGAATTCGTGGGAGGCGCTGCCACCGATGGCGCCGGAATCCGCCTCCACCGGGCGGTAGTCCAGGCCCAGGCGGTCGAAGATGGCGCAGTAGGTGCGGTGCATTACCTCGTAGGTCTCGTTCAGGGATTCACCATCCACATGGAAGGAGTAGGCGTCCTTCATCAGGAATTCCCGCGCGCGCATCACACCGAAACGGGGCCGCCGCTCGTCCCGGAACTTGGTCTGGATCTGGTAGAAGTTGGCAGGCAGTTCCTTGTAGCTCTTCAGCTCGTTACGGATCAGGTCCGTGATCACTTCCTCATGGGTGGGGCCGAAACAGAAGTCCCGCTCGTGGCGGTCCTTCATCCGCAGCAGTTCGCCGCCATACTGTTGCCAGCGACCGGATTCCTGCCACAGCTCCGCCGGTTGCACCGCGGGCATCAGCACCTCCTGGGCACCACTTCGGTCCATCTCTTCCCGCACGATGCGCTCCACCTTGCGCAATACCCGCAAGCCCATTGGCAGCCAGGTGTACAGGCCGGACGCCAGCTTGCGGATCATGCCGGCCCGCAGCATCAACTGGTGGCTGACAATCTCGGCATCGGAGGGATTTTCCTTGAGGGTGGCAATCAGATAACGGCTTGCTCGCATTATGGTTTCCGTAACGAAAGAAGTGTTGTTGGTTCAGGAGTTCTGCAGGGCTCCTTGATGCTTGCCCCGTATTGTACGTGCCCTGAGGAAGAAATGAACCGGTCAGGTGTTCCGGGCGCCGTGAAACTTTTCGTTGTTGTGGTTGTGTCCTACCTTTATGGATGGCCGCCACACAGACGGCTTTCTCTCATCCAGAGACAAGGAGGACCCATGAAACGCACAGGTTCAGCTATTTGGCAGGGCGGATTGAAGGAAGGCAAGGGCCAGCTCACGACCCAGAGTGGCGTACTGTCCGACAGCAAGTATGGCTTCCAGACCCGCTTCGAGGAAGAGCCGGGCACCAACCCGGAAGAACTGATTGCCGCAGCCCATGCCGGCTGCTTTTCCATGGCCCTATCGATGATTCTGGGGGAAGCGGACCTCACGCCGGATAAAATTGACACCAAGGCCCATCTGACCCTGGAAAAGACGGAGGACGGTTTTTCCATCACCAGGGTACACCTCGACGTAACCGCCAGGGTGCCGGGAGCGGACCAGGCCCAGTTTGAGGAACTGGCGCAAAAGGCCAAGGTCGGTTGTCCGGTATCCAGGGTGCTGAAGGCGGAAATCACCATGGACGCCAAGCTGGAGTCATAGAGGAGAATGCTTTCCCCGGTTGAGGAAGTAGGTCACGGTGGCGTTTGTTGTTCCGTGGCTTTGCTTCCGGGATTTCCAGGTGGGCGTGGATAGGCGGCCTTGATAGGTTTTGGGTGCACTACACCGGGGGAAGTCCAATCGGAAAATATCAGGCCAACTGCTTCGCTAACAACTCAACTGACTGTGTAATCTCAGCTTTGCTCAGTGCTCCAAACCCAAACCTCAGATGGGTAGGGTCCACCTGATCGTCAGTATAGGCAGTACTCAGGGTTGAGTCCTTCCCCGGAAGGCTCTCCAGCTTCCGGCCCTTGACCAGTTTGGAGATATCAACCCAGATAGCCATTCCGCCTGTCGGCACGGTAAAAGACACCTTATCGCCAAACACCCGGATAAACTCGTCCGCTGCAAAATTACGTCGGGCCTCATACTCCTTGCGCGTCTTACGGATGTGACGCCGGACCTCACCGGACTCCATCAGGTTCGACAGGACCTGCTCGGTGACCGTATTGCCCTGGCGGTCGATGAGTATGATTTCCTGTGCAGCGCGTTCGACAAAGCGGGGATCCGCTGCGATGTAACCAAGCCTCAACCCCGGCGCAAACACTTTGGACATCGAGCCAATGTGCACCACGTTCTCGGCATTGGGCAAGCTCGCAAGCGGGGGAACAGGATTCGTCTCATAGTGGAATTCATGGTCATAATCATCCTCCAGCACCGCGAACCTGTGTGCTTTAGAAAGTTCCAGCAGTGCCAGCCGCCGATCCATGGGCAGGCAAACGGTGGTGGGGTACTGGTGATGCGGTGTGACATAGATGGCGGCAATCGAATGTTCGGCAAGCAATGCCCGCAGGTGCTCGACATCCAGCCCCTGGTCATCGAGCCTGCACTTCAGTACTTTGAAGCCGTTTGACTCGAAGGCCGCCCGGGCCGGCAGATAGCAGAGGTCTTCCATCACGATGGCGCCCTTGCTCGGATCAAGAATGCGGGAGGCGAGATAGATCCCCATCTGGCTGCCCCTGACAATGCACACCTGCTCGGTCGAACAGGTCATGAATCGATCACCGGACAGCATCTTCGCAACCGACTTACGCAGTTCGACACTGCCCTTGGGGTCACCATAGCCCAACCTGGAATTCCGGCTCAGGTCGATACAGACCCGTCGATAGGTGCGCGCCAGCAGTTCGTAAGGGATCATCCGTGAATCCGGGGTACCGTCATTGGTGACCGGTATGGCGTTGTAGGAGCAAAGCGCATCCTGATAGAGGATTTCCACCAGTTCGGAGGCGGATCTGGTTCTGTCTGTGCTGTTGACCAGCTGACGGTCCGAGGACGATAGCCCCTGCTCGGGCAGCGTCCCGGACACAAAGGTCCCCGACCTCGGGCGCGTCACCAGCCAGCCCTGGGCCTCCAGCTCTTCATACACCTGCTGCACGGTTTTGCGATTCACGCCCAGCTGATCGGCCAGTGAGCGCGAGCCCGGCAGCATGGTCCCCGGCGGCAGCCGACCTTCCTTGATATCCGCCGTCAACGTATTCAGCAATCTTGCATGCAGGGTCTTGCCGGGGCTGTCCTCCAGCCACAGCTGCACATTCCAGGGTCTTAACACGCCAGCCTCTCCACTGGACCAGAAAACCTATCAAAACTGGTCCTTATGACCGGTCCAGATTAACGATATCGTGCAACCGATGTCAAAGCGGAGACCAAGGAGAACGCGCATGAAGACCGCTACCAAAAGCAAGCAGACACTGATGCAGAGCACCGAACGCGATATGCAAAGGCTGATTCAGGATATGGAGCTGACCGACCGTGAGAAGCTCGCGCTCACCTGTCGCATCCTGTTCGACAAGGGCCACGACTCGGGCCTGGCGGGCCAGATCACCTGTCGTACCGAGCGCCCGGATACTTTCCTGACCCAGCGACTGGGGTTGGGATTTGACGAGATCACGGCCAACAACCTGATCGCGGTCGATCATGACCTCAAGCCGCTGACGGGCGAAGGCATGCCCAACCCGGCCAACCGCTTCCATACCTGGATCTATAAAGAGCATCCGGAGGTTAACTGCATCATTCACACCCATCCCACCCATGTGGCGGCGCTGTCCATGCTGGAGGTGCCACTGCAGATCTCCCAGATGGATGTCTGCGCTCTGTACGACGACTGCTCGTTCGTCGCGGACTGGCCGGGCGTTCCGGTTGGCAATGAGGAAGGCGTGCTGATCTCAAACGCCCTGGGCAACAACCGCGCCGTGTTCCTCGCCCACCATGGCCAACTGGTCACCGGCAAGACAATCGAAGAAGCCTGCAACCTGGCCGTGCTGATCGAGCGCGCGGCACAACTGCAACTGCTGGCGATGGCCGCCGGTGAGATCAAGCCGCTACCCCACGAACTGGCCCGGGAAGCGCACGACTGGGTATCCACTGACAAGCGCAACAAGGTGAATTTCGCCTACTACGCACGGCAGGCGCTTAAACACCACGCGGACTGCATTTAACACCCTTTTTTCGAGGAACAGGACATGAACCTATCAGGCATCATTGGCTATCCGGTAACCCCTTTTAGCCAGGACAATAAACAGGTTGATCTCGACAAGCTCGGCGACGTCATCGATGTGCTGCTTGAAGCGGAAGTGGACGCCATAGCGGCCTTGGGCAGTGCCGGTGAAGCCGCCTATCTGAGTGACGCGGAATGGAAGCAGGTGGCTGAGTACACGGTGCAGCATGTTAGGGGAAGGGTGCCGGTGATCATCGGCATTGCCGAGCTGACCACTGAACAGGCCGTGCAACACGCGCAGCATGCCCACCAGATCGGTGCCGACATGATCATGCTTTCGCCATTCTCATACTACAAGTTGAGCGAGGCGGAAATCTTCCAGCACTACGAAACGGTCGCAAGCGCCAGCCCGCTGCCCATCATGATCTACAACAACCCCGCCACCTGTGGCGTGGACATGTCGCCGGAATTCATGCTGAAAATGGTTGAGCGCATACCGAACGCGAGCATGATCAAGGAAAGCACCGGCGACATTCAGCGCATGCATAAAATCTACACGCTATCGGATGGCAAAGTGCCGTTCTTTAATGGTTGCAACCACATGGCACTGGAAGCCCTCAATGCGGGTGCCAGCGGATGGTGTACGGCAGCCCCCTGCCTGATCGGTGACAAGCCGAAGCGGCTGTACGATGCCATAAAGCAAGGTGATAACGGGAAGGCCAGGAAACTGTTCTATCAGCAGTATGAGTTTCTGGAATTTATCGTTTCATCGGGTCTGGCGGCAGCGGTTAAATCCGGTCTGGCGCTGCAGGGTAACGATGTCGGCAGCCCGAGAAAACCTCTGCTGCCTTTGAATGAGCGGGCACAACAGCGCCTTCAGGGAATGCTGGAGATGCTGGCTTAAGATAAGAATAGAGAACGATGAAGGTTTGCAGTTTTTCGTAATAACTAATTGCAAACCTTCCATTTTCCTTTGACGGCATTCAATACGCAGACAGCCCTGAGGCTATTACCTTTCACTTTTTTGGCTTAACTCGTCATCGAGATCCTGTATTTGCTGAATGATCCTGATGAGCTTCTGGCCAGACCTGGTCAGTGAATATTCGGTACGTGGCGGGATCTCCGGAAAACTCTCCTTGTGCATCAGACCGTACGCTGTGAGTTTTCGCAGTCGTTCAGAGAGAACTTTTGTTGAGATTCCCTCGATATGCCGCTCGAGAGCCCCTGGCCGGTTGATGCCCTTCTCGACGGCGAGAAGGACCGAAACCGACCATTTGCAGCCCACTATGTCCTCCAACTTGCGATACGTACTGGGAGTCTGCAAAAAATTTCTCCTTTAGTTTCGACAAATTACACCAGAAGGTGCCCAGCCCACTTATTTGTGCCCGCTAGTCAACGCACTCCGCCAACTCTATCGTTTAGTCGTGCGCACGCCAATTAACCAACCGATTTCAGGAGTTCAGAGATGAGTGCAAAAGCTGTTTTCTACCATGCAGGGTGCCCAGTATGCGTTGCTGCTGAGGACAATGTGGCTAAGGCGATTGACCGCTCTCGCTACGATGTTGAAGTGGTCCATCTCGGCAATGACAAGGCGAGGATCGCCGAAGCCGAGGCGGCCGGTGTGCAGTCGGTCCCCGCTCTGGTCCTGGAGGGTGCCCCCTTCCACATCAACTTCGGGGCGAGCATTTCAGATTTGAAGTGATCGTTTCCTCCACTCGCGGCGCCTCCGGTTGTTGAGGCGCCGTACTTTTGTTGCCCACCTTGTTTCTACTTCACCACTATCAGATGGAAGGGTGATGTTCAGAGGCCCTCCAGATATTTCAGGGGCAGGGCGGTGGAATCGATTACCCGTCGCAGCACAAAGCTGGAATGCACGCCGCTGACGCCGGGTATGCGGGTGATCTGGTTCAGCAGGAAGTGGTGGTAGTGGTCCATGTCCGGAACCACCACCTTGAGCATGTAGTCGGCGTCCTGGCCGGTGATCAGGTAGCACTCCTGCACCTCGGGGTACTGGGCCACCTGCTGCTCGAAGGCTTCGAACCGCTCCGGAGTGTGCCGGTCCATGCCGATCAGGATGATGGCGGTCAGGGACAGGCCCAGTTTCTTGTGATCCAGCACCGTCACCCGCTGGCGGATAATGCCGGCTTCTTCCAGGGCCCGGACGCGCCTCAGGCAGGGGGAGGGGGATAGGCCGATGGCCTCCGCCAGTTGCTGGTTGTTGAGGGTGCCATCCCGCTGCAGGGCATCCAGGATGCGGCGGTCTGTACGGTCCAGTTTATGCAGTTCCTGGTGCTTATCCGGCATAATATTCCACAAGTATTGGTTTGAACGATGTAGATATTGCCCTGATTCTGGCAGCGGGAGCAAAAATAGCAATAAAATTCTAGGCATCCTGCGTTAATATAGTGTCATATCATTCCTGACTCTGTTTCAGACAAAAGGACACAACCATGGCTTTCGATCACAGCAAGTACATCCCCTTCCAGCCGGTTCGCAAGACCGACCGCCGCTGGCCGGACAAGGTTATTGAACGTGCACCCACCTGGTGTGCCGTGGACCTGCGGGATGGCAACCAGGCGCTGGTGAAACCCATGACCGTGGCCCAGAAGCAACGCCTGTTCGATCTCCTGGTGAAGGTGGGCTTCAAGGAGATTGAGATCGGCTTTCCGGCGGCCAGCCAGCCGGACTTCGATTTCTGTCGCAAGCTGATTGAGGAAGACCGGATTCCCGACGATGTCCACATCCAGGTGCTGACCCAGGCCCGCCCGGAGCTGATCGAGCGCACCTACCAGGCCCTGGAAGGCGCCAAGCGGGCCATCGTGCACGTGTATAACTCCACCTCCACCGTCCAGCGGGAACAGGTATTCGGCATGGACCGGGAGGGCGTCAAGCAGATTGCCGTGAATGGCGCGAAGCTGGTGAAGGAGATTGCCGGACGCTATCCGGATACCGACTGGACCTTCCAGTATTCCCCGGAGAGCTTCACTGGCACCGAACTGGACTATGCCGCCGAGGTGGTGGATGCGGTCACCGAGGTGTGGCGCCCGGACCAGGGCCAGAAGGTGATCATCAACCTGCCCGCCACCGTGGAAATGGCCACCCCCAACGTGTTCGCCGACCAGATCGAATGGATCTGCGATAACATCCAGCGCCGCGAGCACCTGAGCATCAGCGTGCACACCCACAATGACCGTGGCTGTGGCGTCGCCGCCGCCGAGCTGGCGGTGATGGCCGGCGCCGACCGGGTGGAAGGCACCCTGATGGGCAACGGTGAGCGTACCGGCAACATGGACCTGGTCACCATGGCCATGAACCTGTACAGCCAGGGCATCGACCCGAAGGTGGACATGTCCAACATGGCCGAGATCACCGATGTGGTGGAGGCCTGCACCGAGATCTCCACCCATCCGCGTCATCCCTACGCCGGCGAACTGGTGTTCACCGCCTTCTCCGGCAGCCACCAGGACGCGATCCGCAAGTGCCTGGCCTACCGCCAGGACGGTGACAAGTGGAACGTGGCCTACCTGCCCATTGATCCGAGGGACCTGAACCGTCGCTACGAGGAAGTGGTGCGGATCAACAGCCAGTCCGGCAAGGGTGGCGTGGCCCACGTGCTGGAGCGGGACTACAAGATCAGCCTGCCCCGGTGGCTGCAGATCGAGTTCAGCCAGTGCGTGCAGAAAGAGGCGGAAACCAACGGCGGCGAAATCGACTCCGAGACCATCCACCGCCTGTTTGAGGACCGTTACCTGGCGGTGGCCGAAAGCTGGGCCCTGTCCACCTACGACCTGCACCGGGACGAGGAAGGCGTTAACGCCACTGTGCGGTTCGGCAAGCCGACCGTGGAGCTGAAAGGGCATGGCCTGGGTGCGGTTGAAGCGGTGGTGGCCGCGCTGGAAGAGAACTATGGCATCTCTGTGGCCGTGGAGGCCTATGACGAGTTTGCCCTGGGTGAGGGCACCAACGCCAACGCCATGGCCTGCATCCGCATTGTGGTGGGCGGCCAGGTCCACAGTGCCGCCGCCCTGGCCGAGGATACCACCTCCGCCACCTTGCAGGCCCTGCTGTCAGCGGTGAGTAACCACGTGGGTGCGTCGGCGGTTGTCGAGCCGGCCACGGCCTGAGGTCGGCCCCAAACGCAGGAAAGCCGGCAACTGCCGGCTTTCCTTGACTCACTCCAAAGCCCGTGAGGGGCAATGGACGGAAATCATAACCCTATACCGGGGTTACGTTTTCCGCCTGGGGGCCTTTCGGTCCCTGGGTAACGGAGAACTGCACCTGCTGGCCTTCGGCCAGAGTGCGGAATCCGCTGGCGTTGATTGCACTGTAGTGAACGAAAACGTCACTGCCACCGTCCTGGGCGATGAAGCCAAAACCCTTGGACTCGTTGAACCACTTCACGTGGCCGGTTTTGATATCGGACATTGATCTTTCCTGTGTTTCCTGTACGTTGTGCCCTCACGGGACCTTTCCTGTGTGCCGGTCCATGGGGAAAGTTCCGGCACGGTATAGCCGGGAACATGGCAGTTGTACTGAGGGAAGGAGTAACCGAACGCCTGATAAAGCAGACCGCTGAAACACTTTCACTTAATACCGCTGTTGTTCCACAGCAAAATTCAGTATAGACCGAGTTCGGGGGGCGTCAAAGATTTTTTGAGGCCCTTGAACCACCCCCGATTTCGGAGAAAAAACAGGCGTCTGTCATACTCATGACACAGGCCTGTGGATTGATTACCGGCGCAGTTGCTGGTCAATTTCCGTCAGTATCGCCGGGTCATCGATGGTGGATGGGGCGTTCCACTCCTCGCCATCGGCGATTTGCCGGATCACCCGCCGCAGTATCTTGCCGGACCGGGTCTTGGGCAGTCGTTCCACCAGCACCGCCCGGCGGAAGCAGGCGACGGCGCCGATCCGCTCCCGCACCATCTCCACCAGTTCCTCCTCCAGCTCCTCCGGGTCGATGGTGGCGCCATCCTTCAGCAGTACCAGTCCCAGGGGAACCTGTCCCTTCATCTCATCCCGCATGCCGACCACGCAGCATTCCGCCACCGCCGGGTGGGAGGCCACCACTTCCTCCATTTCGCCGGTGGACAGGCGGTGCCCGGCCACGTTGATGACGTCATCGGTCCGCCCCATGATGAACACGTATCCGTCTTCATCCACAAAACCGCCGTCACCGGAGCTGTAATAGCCCGGGATGGGGGCCAGGTAGGTTTTCCGGAACCGGGCATCGTCACCCCAGACCGTGGACAGGCAGCCCGGGGGCAGTGGCAGCTTCACCGCGACCTGTCCCTGTTCGCCGGGGGGCACGGGGCGTCCGTCGGGGCCGACCACCTGCACATTGAAACCGGGTGACGGCAGGGTGGCGGAGCCGGGCTTGGTCTTCATCTCCTGGATGCCCACCGGGTTGCAGCAGATGGCCCAGCCGGTTTCCGTCTGCCACCAGTGGTCAAGGACCGGCAGACCGGTATGTTCCACCAGCCATTCGTAGGTGGAGGGGTCCAGGCGTTCGCCGGCCAGGAACAGGCGTTTCAGTGAACTGATATCGTAGTTGCCCATCAGGTCCGCTTCCGGGTCTTCCTTGCGCACGGCACGGAAGGCGGTGGGGGCGGTAAACAGGTAGTTGACGCGGTGGTCCTGCACTACCCGCCAGAAGGCACCGGCGTCTGGTGTTTTCACCGGCTTGCCCTCGTAAAGGACCGTTGTGCAGCCTGTGATCAGCGGTGCATAGACGATATAGCTGTGGCCAACCACCCAGCCCACATCCGACGCCGCCCAGAATACATCCCCGGGCCGGGCGCCGTAGACCAGTTCCATGCTGTAGCGCATGGCGACGGCGTGGCCTCCGTTGTCCCGTACAACCCCCTTGGGCTTGCCGGTGGTGCCGGAGGTATAGAGGATGTACAGCGGATCAGTGGCCGCCACGGGCACCGGGTCGGCCGAGGTGGCCCTGGCCATCTCGGCCTCCCAGTCCAGGTCCCGTCCCGTGGTCATGTCCGCCGTCACCTGGGGCCGCTGGAACACGATGCAGCACTCCGGCTTGTGCTCCGCCTGCTCAATGGCGCTGTCCACCAATGGCTTGTAGGCGATGACCTTGTTGACCTCGATGCCGCAGGAGGCGGTCACCACGGCCTTGGGTCGGGCGTCGGTGATCCTGACCGCCAGCTCCCGGGCCGCAAAGCCCCCGAAGACCACCGAGTGAACGGCTCCGAGCCGGGCGCACGCGAGCATGGCGATAACCGCCTGGGGCACCATGGGCATATAGATGATGACTCGGTCGCCGTGACCAATGCCCCGGGCCTTGAGCACACCCGCAAAGCGCGCCACCTGGTCGGTCAGCTGGCGGTAGGTATAGCTCTGGGTGGTGTCGGTGACAGGGGAGTCATAGATCAATGCCTTCTGGTTACCGCGACCGGCACGGATGTTGGCGTCCAGGGCCACATCGCTGGTGTTGATCAGGCCATCCGGAAACCACTCGCCATGGCCGTTTTCGCTGGCCTTCCAGATGTCCTCGGGGGGACGGATCCAGTCGATCGCGTTGGCTTTTTCACGCCAGAACTGTTCTGGCTGCTCCACCGAGCGACGGAACTCCGATTGGTAGTCCATGGGTCCACCTCATGCAGTCGATCATTGTTGTTTTATTGCACTGTTGGGTTTGACTGTAAGGGATATCAGGCACAGAGGAAGTAGACCAAAGGCTAAGGGAGACTTTGGCTACAGTTTCATGTCAGATTGCCGCACTGAGTGAGCAAAGAGATATCAGTCGGAATCCGTATTTACGGACGAGACCGTGGCGTCCACGGTGCCCTTCGCCAGTTTGGCCCGGATACGATCCCCCGGGGACAGGGTGGCCGGGTCCCGGACCACCGTCTGGTTGTCGCTGGACACAATGGCATAGCCCCGTCCCAGGGTGGCCAGGGGGCTGACGGCGTTCAGGGTGCGGGCAGCCGATTCCAGGCGCTGGTTGCGCTTCTCCAGTTGCCGGCTGAGGCTGGCCTGCAACCGTTCACCCAACTGGTCCACCCGCTGTGTCTGTTCCCCGATGCGTCGGGAGGGCCGGTGGGCCAGCAGTCGCTGGGCCAGGTGGTCGCTATGGGTTCGCTCCCGGCCCAGGCGCTGGCTGATGGCCTGGCGGAATCGCAGCTCCACGTCGTCCAGTCGTTGGGCTTTTTCCTGCAACTGCCGGCGCGGGTCCCGCAGTCTGGCTGCAAGCTGGTCGAGACGGACCTCCTGCTGGCGCAGGTAACGGCTGGCGGCGCTGGCCAGTCGCTGGCGGGTTTCGGTGAGCCGGGCCAGCCAGGCGGCCTGGTCCGGGGAGATCTTTTCGGCCGCGGCGGAGGGCGTCGGGGCCCGGAGGTCTGCCACGAAGTCGGCAATGGTCACATCCACCTCATGACCCACGGCGCTGACGGTGGGAATCGGGCAGGCGGCAATGGCCCGGGCCACGGCTTCCTCGTTGAAGCACCACAGGTCCTCCAGGGAGCCACCGCCCCGACCGATAATCAGCACGTCGGCCTGGTTGTGGCGGACGGCCCGGTCAATGGCGCCGACAATGCTGGCCGTCGCGGCCTGACCCTGGACCGCCGTGGGGTACAGGGTTACCGGAATGCCGGGGCAGCGACGGCCCAGCACCGTCAGGATGTCGTGGATGGCGGCGCCGGTGGGGGAGGTGACCACCCCGATATGGCGGGGCGTGTCCGGTATCGGCTTCTTGCGTTCCACCGCAAACAGGCCCTCGGCCTGCAGTCGGGCCTTGAGGGCCTCGAAGGCCTGCTGCAGGGCGCCGAGGCCGGCCGGCTCCATGTGTTCAACGATGATCTGGAAGTCGCCCCGGTTCTCGTAGAGGCTGACCTTGCCTCGGATGCGGACCTGGTCCCCTTCTTTCGGCACCTGGCGGATGCGCTGGTTGAACCCCCGGAACATGGCGCAACGCACCTGGGCCCGCTGGTCCTTCAGGGAAAAGTACCAGTGCCCGGATGATGGTCGCGACAGGCTGGACAGCTCACCTTCCACCCACACCTGCATGAAGCTGGTCTCCAGCAGGTGCCGGGCCTGGCGGTTCAGTTCGGAAACCGTCAGGGCCCTGGGCCGCAGGGACGGGGATGGGTCGGAGTGCATCGGTGCCTCTATCGTTGTGCGGGGAGTCTGGAAAACCACCATGTTATCAGAACCTTCCCGTCTGCCATACGGGTTTTCCGAGAAAGGGGTTGGTTAAAAGTTGCCGAAATTCAGCAAGATGCGCGCTGGGGCGGGTGTTGGCGCGGTTTACTGTCGGGCCCGCGGCACTTATAATAGTTCGATTAAGGTGACCGGTTCCGATGTCGCGCTGCCACACCGGCGCCGGGCCTCCACACAGATTGTCCAGAAGGCGGGTCCCAATGTTGCGAATAGCCGAAGAAGCCCTCACGTTTGACGATGTTCTCCTGATGCCGGGTTACTCCGATGTGCTGCCCAAGCACGTGGACCTGAAGACCCAGCTCACCAAAGGCATTACCCTCAACATTCCGCTGGTTTCAGCCGCCATGGATACCGTCACCGAAGCCGAACTGGCCATCGCCATGGCCCAGGAGGGCGGCATCGGTATCATGCACAAGAACATGACCGTCGAGCAGCAGGCCGCCGCCGTGCGCAAGGTCAAGAAGTTCGAGAGCGGCGTGGTCAAGGATCCCATCACCGTATCGCCCTCCAACACGGTGCGCGAACTGGTCGATATCACCATGGCCAACAGCATCTCCGGTCTGCCGGTGGTGGACGGCAAGGACCTGGTGGGCATTGTGACCGGTCGTGACATCCGCTTTGAAAGCCGGATGGAAACCCGGGTCGCCGATATCATGACCCCCAAGGACAAGCTGGTCACCGTCCGTGAGGGCGCCGACCTGGAGGAAGTGAAGGAACTGCTGCACCGCAACCGTATCGAAAAGGTGCTGGTGGTCAACGACGAATTTGAGCTGCGCGGGCTGATCACGGTCAAGGACATCCAGAAGGCCAAGGACTATCCGCTGGCCTGCAAGGATGAACAGGGTCGCCTGCGCGTGGGCGCCGCCGTGGGCACCGGTGGTGACACCGAAGCCCGTATCGCCGCGCTGGTGGAGGCCGGTGTCGACGTGATTGTGGTGGACACCGCCCATGGCCATTCTGCCGGTGTTATTGAACGGGTCCGGTGGATCAAGCAGAACCATCCCCAGGTCGAGGTGATCGGTGGCAATATTGCAACCGCTGAAGCGGCCATTGCCCTGGCGGATGCCGGTGCGGATGCCGTTAAGGTGGGTGTCGGCCCCGGGTCCATCTGTACCACTCGCATTGTGTCGGGCATTGGCGTGCCGCAGATCACGGCAGTGTCTAATGTGGCCGCCGCCCTGAAGGACCGTGGTGTGCCGCTGATTGCTGACGGGGGCATCCGCTTCTCGGGCGATATTGCCAAGGCTATTGCTGCCGGCGCCTACAGCGTCATGGTTGGCGGCCTGCTGGCGGGTACCGATGAATCCCCCGGCGAAGTGGAACTGTTCCAGGGCCGCAGCTACAAGGCCTACCGTGGCATGGGCTCCCTGGGCGCCATGGGGCAGGGCTCCAGTGACCGCTATTTCCAGGATGCCAGCGAAGGCGTCGACAAGCTGGTACCGGAAGGCATCGAGGGCCGCGTGGCCTGCAAGGGCCCGATGCGCAACATTGTCCACCAGCTGATGGGCGGTGTGCGGGCTTCCATGGGCTACACGGGTAGCGCTGACATGGAAACCATGCGAACCCGTCCCCAGTTCGTCCGCATTACCAATGCCGGCATGCGTGAGAGTCACGTTCACGACGTGACCATCACCAAGGAAGCCCCGAACTACCGCGTAGGCTAATGTTGCCTGGTTTACGGCCCTCTCCGGAGGGCCGTTTTCGTCTTTCATGTTGAGGAATCCATGTCCCAGAACATTCACGACCACCGCATCCTGATTCTCGATTTCGGATCCCAGTACACCCAGCTCATTGCCCGCCGGGTACGGGAGATCGGGGTCTACTGTGAGATCAAGCCGTTTGACATGACGGCGGAGGAGATCGACGAGTTCCGTCCCAAGGGGCTGATCCTGGCCGGTGGTCCGGAATCCGTCACCCAACTGGGTGGTCCGCGTGCGCCGGAAGGTGTGTTCGAGCGCGGCGTGCCGGTGCTGGGCATCTGCTACGGCATGCAGACCATGGCGGAGCAGCTTGGTGGCAGCGTGGCCAGTTCCGAGAAGCGGGAGTTCGGCTATGCTCAGGTCAAGGTGCGGGCTGAAGGACCGTTGCTGAAGGACATCAAGGACCACCTTACTGCCCAGGGGGAATCCCTGCTGGACGTGTGGATGAGCCACGGTGACAAGGTGGTCACCATGCCGGAGGGCTTCGAGCTGCTGGCCTCCACCGAGAGCGCGCCCATCTCCGCCATGCAGGATACCAGCCGTAACCTCTACGGCGTGCAATTCCACCCGGAGGTGACCCATACCCTCCAGGGGCAGCGCATCCTGGAGCACTTTGTAAAGGATATCTGCCAGTGTGAGGCCCTGTGGACACCGGCCCGCATCGTGGACGACGCGGTCCAGCAGATTCGCGACCAGGTGGGTGGTGAGAAGGTCTTGCTTGGGCTGTCCGGCGGCGTGGATTCCTCGGTCACTGCGGCGCTGCTGCACCGTGCCATCGGCGACCAGCTCACCTGCGTATTCGTGGATAACGGCCTGCTGCGTCTGAACGAAGGCGATCAGGTGATGGACATGTTCGCCCGCAACATGGGGGTGAAGGTGATCCGGGCGGATTCCGAAGATCTCTTCCTGGGTCGCCTGAAGGGCGTCGAGGACCCGGAGCAGAAGCGCAAGATCATCGGTAACACCTTTATCGAGGTGTTCGACGAGCATGCGACCCAGATTACCGACGTGAACTGGCTGGCCCAGGGCACCATCTACCCGGACGTGATCGAATCCGCTGCCTCCAAAACCGGCAAGGCTCATGTCATCAAGTCCCACCACAACGTGGGTGGCCTGCCGGAAACCATGAAGCTCAAGCTGGTGGAGCCCCTGCGGGAGCTGTTCAAGGACGAGGTGCGCCGGATCGGCCTGGAGCTGGGCCTGCCCTACGACATGGTCTACCGTCACCCCTTCCCGGGGCCGGGCCTGGGCGTCCGTATCCTGGGCGAGGTGAAGAAGGAATACGCCGATATCCTGCGCCGCGCCGACGCCATCTTCCTGGAAGAACTGCACCGGGCCGACCTGTACCACAAGACCAGCCAGGCCTTTGCGGTCTTCCTGCCGGTTAAGTCCGTGGGCGTGGTGGGTGATGCCCGCCGCTACGAGTACGTGATCGCGGTCCGCGCGGTGGAAACCATCGACTTCATGACCGCCCGCTGGGCACGCCTGCCCTATGAAGTGCTGGAAACCGTGTCCAACCGGATCATCAACGAGATCACCGGTGTGTCCCGGGTGACATACGACATTTCTTCCAAGCCGCCTGCGACTATTGAGTGGGAGTAAGGCTTCGGCCTGACGAAAAACGGCGCCCCTCGGGGCGCCGTTTTTTCATGCCTGACATCTGGGTGATGCTGGTGTATTTATAGTCACTCACCGTGCCGCCTTGATTAGCCGAGCAACTGCGCGCGCGCAGCTTCAAAGCCTTCAAGTAGCACGCTGTGTTCGGCCGCAAGGCCTTCGACGCAGTAGCTGTTCAGAAACTGCCGGCCGGCAAAGAGCTTCCGGTCGGTCTCGGTCAGTCTGGCTTCCTCGCAGAGCTCCTTCCATTCACCGGCAATCGTTGCGAATTGGTCCTCAATGATGGCCCCGGCTTCCTTGTCACTGAGCAGGAAATCAGGAGCGGCCGCGAGGCAGCTATGCAGCGTGCTCATACGGTTTTCCCCCTTGATCAGCATCGCCTGTGTCGCCTCGTTGCCGGTTCTCCCCTGCGGGCAGATGTCGTAGGCGGGGGTCAGGGTGAGCCTCTCGCCGTCCCAGAACGCCGCATGGTTGCGGGCATGGTCGTCCGTGTTGCCGCACAGGATATTGAAAACGATCCGTCCGTAGAGCTCTCGCAGCGTTTCCTTTGGCTCGGTGAAGCGGTGACGGATAATCTCGGCAAGGTCTTCATAAGACGCATAGCGTGCCATCATTTCGTCAAGGCCGAGCATCGTCAGAGCTGAAACCATCGCTCTGCGCTGCCAGCCATCCTCTGACTTGATGCGATCAAAGCGTTCGATGAGCAGCACGTCCTTGCCGGCAGCCCCGATCATCGAGACAGGGGCAACGTTGAGGCCACACACAGCCGCGAGTTTCATGGCGATAAACTCTGCCTTCACGACGCTGTATAGGTCCGTGCTCGACGAGAACTTGGCGATCATTTTGTGTTCGCCGTCGTCGACCAGGGCTTTCGGACGGGCGCCGCCAATCGACGTGCCGTGGTTCAAAGCCTGGTCGAGAGCTGGCGTCAGCGGGGCGCCTTTCTCGATCCGTTCGGCCGCTTCCAGCAATTCCTCATAGGACGCTTCTGCCTTGAGGCGGGGAACGTATTCCGTGGCGGAATGCTGAAAATCGAGAGCACCGATCCGGTCCGATCCCGATTCGAGTAGATAGGTGAGTTCGGTGATGTCGCTGGCTTCGGCGGCCCTGGCACCCACCAGACGGTTGATGATAACCCTGCGGCCCCAAGCGTCGGGCGAGCCGTCACGAATGCAACTGGCCATTGAGAGGCCGGCGGCCGGTTCGATCAGGCCGCGGCGAAGCGGCAGTTCGGGGTCGTAGACCGGGATCGCGCCATCGCGGCGCAGATAGCTGGCGCCATAGTTGAAGCCGTAGGTATCCCCGTTTTGTGTGATGCGGCCGGCAACGACAGGTTGCGTCTCTCCCGGCAGCCAAATCCAGACATAGGCCTCTTTGTGCTGCGTAAGCCTAGAAGTCATCATCGACCTCCTGCTTACTATGGCGAACGCTCTTGGGCAGCAGCGTCAGCTTTTCTTCGAGGCGGGCGTTGTGCATTGCAAGTGTCCGGTCGTCGAAATCGAATAGACGGACGCCGACGAGTGCGGCAACCTCGAAGACGACACCGATCTCAGTACCGGCTTCGCCGTTTTCGATATTGCGAAGGGTCTTGCGGGTGATACCTGCACGTTCAGACAGTTCCGTAGCCGTAAGCTTGCGCTCCAGACGGCCAGCCTTGATCAGCTTGCCGAGGATCGAGAGCGCCTGCTTTGTGACGCGAGAGTAGCTGCGTGCCCGTTTCATCGCCATAACAATAATTTGAGTAATTTAAGGCCCACAAAAAGGTCTATGGGCATCTAAATACTCATTATAGGGCAGCGTTTGATAAACTGCCAGAGTAATGGGTATTTTATTACCCGTATGGAACTATATGGTTCTTTAAATGCTCATTGTTGAGGTTGGGTTGATAGGGCGCATTCTCAAAAATAGCGGCCAGTTTGTTCGAGGAGTCTGCGCGATTTCTACCGCGTAGACTCCTGGTGTGCTTCAGAATGTGTAACGGGCACTCAGGGCAAAGGAGCGGCCCGGTTCCAGCAGGGTTTCGACAGTGGGGAACTCGTGCCCATAGCTGGCCCGGTCGGTGTAGGCCTCGTCGGTGAGGTTGTCCACGGACAGGCGCAGGACCAGGGGCTCGATGGGGCGGTAGTCGGCGTAGAGGCCCACTACCTGGTAGCTGTCCTGCTTGGCACCGCTTTCCTCGACGGCGTCGTTCTCCAGTGCGAATTCCGCGTTCATGCCAAGATCCACGGACACGGACGGGAAGGCCAGGGCGCCGTTGACGGTAATGATCTTGCCCAGCGGTACGGTGAAGTAGTTGCCGTCATAGGAGGTGGCCACTTCGCCGTCTTTCTCGGACTCGATATCCGAGTACTTGACCGACAGCTCGCCCCGCTCGTGCAGGTAGCCGGCGGCCAGGTCGTAACCTTCAATATCAAAGTCGGCGGACAGGTCCGGCCCGTCGCCCCAACTTGGTGTGCGACCGTTCTCGATCTCGGTCTGGTAGACGTTGGCCTCACCGAAGAAACCGGCTGCCTCGACCCTCAGGCCGGCGGTATAGTTCTTCGACTCCACCGATTCGACATCGTCGTACACCCAGGCACCGTTGAGGATGAAGTTCTCGGCCAACGCCACGCCACCCCAGGCATCGGAATAACCGGCGTTGATGGACACGTATTCGTTCAGGAACACCTCGCCGGAGAGGTTGGCGCTGACGCCGGAGTCGTCGTGGTCGGAGCCGTCGGTGCCGGTGAACTCCTGCCGGTCATAGCGTGCACCGTAGGAGAGCTTCAGCCAGTCGCCTACAGGCTGGCGCACCTGGATGAAGGTGCCGACATTCTCGGCGTTTTCCTCCAGGTCGGGGTCACCCTCGAAGCGGAAGGTGGCCGTATCGTCATAGTAGTCGACGCCAGCGGTCACGGTCGCGAAGGGGGTGTGGAACAGGTTCTGGACCGTGGCGGAATCGCTCTCGGTGATACCGTTGTAGACGAGGGTGGTATCCGGCGCGGCCAGGGGATGCTCGCGGGTTTCCAGGTCCGTCTCATTGGTACCCAGGGTCACCTCGGGGTTCCACAGGCCTTCGCCCCGGTCCCGGCTGTAGTTGAAGACGGTGTTGGTGCGGGTCAGGTCATAAACCCGGGATTCAGGCACCGGACGACCGGCGGTCAGATCGGCAAAGTTGGCACGGTAGGGGCGGTCCGTGTCGTCGTTGACGACTTCGTGACTCAACTCCAGGCGGCCCAGGACGTCATTCTCGTAGGCAATCTTGGCCAGGCCGCTGATCAGTGCGGGCGAGGTGTGGTCAACGGTATCGCCGTTGCCATCCTCATAGTCGTCGCCGTCCATGTGCTTGAGGTAGCCCAGTAGCTCCACATCGCCGGCACGGCCATAGAGGGATCCGGAGGTGGTCAACTGGTCGCCGTTGGTGGCGTAGCGGCCATCAAGGAAGCCACCAATGGTGCGGTCCGGGGCCAGTACGTCGTTCACGTCGATGGTTTCGTACGCCAGGCTGCCGCCAATCGCCCCGGGACCATCATCGGCCGGAGCCACGCTGGCGGACGCCCGCACGGCCTTCAGCAGGGCCGGATCAATCAGGTTGGTGGCGTTGTGGTGAAATACTTTGTTGTTCTGCCGTGCACCGTCCACCGTCACGGCCATGGCGGTTTCCTCGACGCCCCGCACGTACACCTTCTGGTTCATGGCGATGGGGCCGCCCACGGACACGGAGGATTCCTCCTTGAACAGGTCCTTCATGTCCTGGGGCTGGCTGGCCTCGATGTCGGCACGGTTGTAGTTCACAGTGTCCGTGGGATTGGCGTCGGTGGCGGCGAAAATCTGCACCGTGGGCAGCGCGGAAACCTCACTATCGTCCTGCGCCAGCGGCTTTAGCATGACCGCATTCTCGCCAGTGCGTTCGTAGGTGACACCGGTGCCCTGGAGCAGGTTTTGCAGCGCCTGATCCGGCGTGTAGTCACCGCTCAGGGGGGAGGCGGTCCGGCCTTCCAGCAGCGAAGTGTCGCCGCCAATGTTCAGGCCGGTCTGCTCCGCCAGTTGGGTGACCGCCTGGTCCAGGGGCTGGGCGGTAATGTTCACGGGGATCGCTGGCCCCTGGGCCAGGGTCATGGCGGGTGTCGTTATGCCCAGGCCAAGGGCCAGCAGGGTAGCGGGAAGGTATCGGTTGTTGCGCATCGAAATGCTCCTGATTGTCATTTAAGGGTGCCTTTTATCTGTAATGACAATCCGGAGTAAGAATCGGGCAGTCCTGGCCGAACATTTTTTTCAGTGGGTGATATCCAGGTACACCACGTAGGGCGGGAAGCCCCGAACCTCCAGCCCCAGGGAGCCTGCAAGCAGACTGATGGCTGCCTCGGTATCCCGGGTGGGCAGGGCGCCGGTAAAGCGTTTGCCAGAGGACACCAGTTCGTCGCTGAGCATCAGCTTGCCGGCGTGATACTCATCCAGCCGACTGACAACATCCGCGATGGCAGCGCCGTTGAAGATGAGCTGTTCCCGGCTCCAGTCCGGTGTGCTTCGCAATGCCGCTGAGCCGCTGTGGAGGGTGGTATCGTCCAGGCGTGCCCGCTGGCCGGCCTCCAGTACCTGGGATTCTCTGCCGTTGCCGGTGGTCACCCGGACCCGGGACTCGTACACCGTCACCAGGCTGTGGTCATCGTTGCGACGCACGCTATAGAGGGTGCCCAGGGCTTCGGCGCTGCCGTCGCGGGTGGTCACAGTGAAGGGGTGGTCCGGGTCCGTCTTCACGTTCAGTAGAACCTCGCCCCGGATCAGGTCAATCTGGCGGCGATCCTCACCAAAGTCCACGTCGATGGCGCTGTTGGTGTTCAGGGTGATTTCGCTGCCGTCGGGCAGCTCAACGGTCGTTACCTCGCCGACGGCGCTGCGGTAATCCGCCTGCCAGTATTGCCAGGGCAGTTGCAGGCCGACCACGGCAATCAGCAGGCATAGACCCATCGCGCCCAGTGCCCGCCCCAGGTGGGACGGAGAAGTGGCCGGGGCGGCGCCGGTCCATAGTCGCTGCATCTGTTCAAACACACGGCGATGGCGGGGATCCTGGGCCAGCCACTCCCGGAACGCCGGATCGACGGCAGGATCCGCCTGGCCCTCGGTATCGAAGTGGATCAGCCATTCGGCAGCCTGCTCACGGATGGCATTCATCTGGCTCATTCCCCATTTCCCCGAAAATCGTCATAGAGGCGGGCATGGCAATGCACCAGGGCCTTGGAGATGTACTGTTTGACGCTGCTTTCCGAGACATCCAGTCGCCGGGCGATCTGCCGGTAGCTGAGGCCTTCCGTCCGGGCCAGCAGGAAGGCTTCCCGGGGCTTCTCCGGCAGTTCCTCGGTGAGCATCAACAGCACCTGATGCAGCAGGTCCCGGGCCGCCACAATTTCCGCCGGTCCCTTGTGGTTGCCGGACTCCATGGTATGGGCGACCTGCTGGAGCACGTCCGCCTCCAGGTGTCGGCGGCGGTGGCGGTTGATCATCAGCCGGTTGGCAATCACCAGCAGGTAGGCTCGGGGTTCCCGCAATACGGACAGGTCTACGGTCAGCAGGCGCAGGAAGGTGTCCTGGCTCATATCACCGGCATCGGAGGGGCAGCCCAGCTTACCCTTGAGCCAATTGAGCAGCCAGGGCTGGTGGTCCCGGTACAGGCTACCCACATCCCCTTCGTGGGGGATGGCATAGTCGGGGGGAGGGGTGTCTTGTGAGCCGACGGACATGAATTATGCAGCCTGTACCTACAGTAATTTGCAAATAGTAACCATTATCATTTATTCGCTCAAGTGTTGATGCCAATCCGATAATCGGCAGTCATCGGATTTTCATCGTTATGGTCGTTGGCTGTTAACCCGGGTTAATGCCGGCGGGGTAGTGGTTCCGCAGGATGGCAGGACATCCATCAAGAGGACGCCGCTACCATGGAACTGAAACAGCGCACCATCCTGATTACCGGGGCAACGTCAGGTGTCGGCCTGGCGTTGTTGGACCGGCTGGCCGCCAGGAACGAGCGCCTGGTGGTGATTGCCCGCAATAGCGGGAGACTCCAGGCGCTAAGCCAGCGTTATCCGAATGTGAGTATCTACCCCTGCGACCTCCAGCATACGGAAGCCCGGCGGGCCACGGTGGCGCGGATACTGGAGGAACATCCCGGATTAAGCGTGGTGATCAACAATGCCGGTATACAGGTCACGCCGGCGTTGACCGACCGCTCCTTTGATCCGGCCAGTATTGACCGTGAGATCGCCATCAACCTGTCGGCACCGATCGACCTGACCCATCTGTGCCTGTCACTTCTGCTGCAACACCACCGCCCGGGCGGCTTCATCAATATCTCTTCCGGTCTGGCGCTGCATCCGAAGACAGGGTCGGCGGTGTACTGCGCCACCAAGGCCGCCCTGCACAGCTTTTCCCGAAGTCTCCGGTACCAGTTGGCAGGCACGTCGCTGGCGGTGCACGAGGCGATCCTGCCCATGGTGGATACGCCGATGACGGAGGGCCGGGAGAGAGGGAAGTTGCCGCCGGGAAAAGTGGCGGAGGCCATCGTTCGGGGCGTCGAGGCTGGCCGGGAAGAGATCTACGTCGGCAAGGCCCGGCTGATGCCCTGGTTCAACCGGCTCAGCCCGGCCCTTATGGCGCGCATCATGAAATCTGCCTAATCCGACCGGGCATAATCGAGGAGTCTGATCATGAAGTCTTTGGTGTTAACGGTTGTGGGGCTGGCAGGACTGTTTGCCGCGACTTTCGTTGTCATTCGGCTTGCCGGTGTGCTGACAGTGGATGATATTCGCCTGGTGCTGGATGCGGCCTCCGTGGTGGATCCCGGGTATGTGATCACCGTGGTGATTGCGCTGCTGTTTGCCGATCTGTTTATCGCCATGCCGACACTCACCATATGCATCCTGTCCGGTTATTTCCTGGGGTTCCTGCCCGGGGCGCTTGCCGCATCGGCGGGTCTGCTCTCCGCCGGGCTGGCCGGGTACGGCATCAGCTATCGGTATGGTCCGGCGTTGCTGTCCCGGATATTCCGGAATGAGGAAAGCCTCTCGGAGATGCAGGCCATCGTGTCCCGACACGGCGTGGTGGCGCTTCTGTTGTGCCGTGCGGTTCCGATCCTGCCGGAAGTCTGCTGCTGCCTGGCCGGTGCCAACCGCATGCCCCCTGGCCGGTTCCTGGGAGGATACCTGGTGGCCAGCGTTCCCTACGCATGGATAGCGGCCTATGCGGGGTCCCGCAGTACCCTTGAGCAACCCATGCCGGGAATCCTGACGGCCATTGGTATCACAGCGGTGCTATGGCTCTGCTGGTGCCTGATACTAAGGCCAGGGCAAGGTCGCTGTCGGTCTTAAAGGCGTTTTCGGATACGGCTCAATGCGACAGGGGTGATGCCCAGGTAGCGAGCGATATTGGCCTGGGTCAGTCTTTCCACCAGATCGCCATAGCGGTCGAGGAAGCGCTGGTATCGGGTTTCCGGGGTGAGGCAGAGCAGCTCGTATTCGCGCAGCTCCTTCCTGGCCGCCAGTCCCAGGAGCATGGTATTGAGCGAGGTGGCAATCCCGTGGTCGCGGTCCATCAGGGCCATCAGGGTGGGGGCGTCAACCTCCATCGTCTCGCTGTCCTCCAGGCAGACCACGCTGAATGGCGCGGGGTTACCGGCAGTGAGGGAGGAGATGCTCCCGATAAATCCACCTTCCTTCACAAAGGACTTGATGAACTCCTTGCCGTCCAGGGTATCGTAGTGGGCCTTTACCAGCCCTGCCTTCAGGAAACAGAGGCGGTCGGCCTGGTCGCCCTGGTGGAAGAGGTATTCGCCCTGTCGGTAGTGGCGGGACCTGCCGTGCCGTATTAGCTGCTCCATGGCCATTGCCTCCGGGGCTTGCGGTTTTGGGATGGTTCGCCCACTGCATCTGCGATTCTGGCGGAATCAGGCGCAGGGTGCGAGTGTTCTGATGGTTAACCCATCTGAGGGTCTTCAACACTATTCTATTGGGCCGGTTCAAGGACCGGAGCGGGGCTGAGGGTTTTCCTGTCGCGCAAGGGGTGGGGCATTTGGTATTCTTGTCGCCGGTTAAGGAGCCCTGCAGCGGGCATTGTTGAGAGGTTTCTCGGGCGGTAGCGTGTCGGAACATTCCGAAGAAGATCAGTTCTGGATGCATCGGGCCCTGGCGCTGGCTGCCCATGCCGCGCGTCTGGGTGAGGTGCCGGTGGGTGCCGTGGTGGTTCAGGATGGCCGCGAGGTGGGGGCAGGTTTCAATGCACCGATATCGGCCTGTGATCCCACCGCCCATGCGGAAGTTCGTGCCCTGCGTGATGCCGCAGCCCGGGCGGGCAATTACCGCTTGTCCGGTGCGACGCTTTACGTAACACTCGAACCCTGTACCATGTGCGTAGGCGCACTGGTTCACAGTCGCATTTCCAGGCTGGTCTACGGAGCCACCGAACCCAAGGGCGGGGCGGTGGCGTCGGTCCGTGCCACCCTGGAGGAACCCCACTTCAACTGGTCGGTGACGACTACCGCCGGGGTCCTGGCCGACGAGTGCGGGCAGATGCTGACCGATTTCTTTGCGGCCCGGCGTGAACAGATTCGCCGGGCCCGGACCAAACCTCAGGCCTGAATGATTCAGGGACGAAACGGAACACTGACATGAAAGTACTGGTGACCGGCGGGGCCGGCTATATCGGAAGTCATGTGGTACGCCAGCTTGGCCAGGCGGGGCATGACATTATTGTGTTCGACAACCTGTCCACCGGCTATGCCTGGGCGGTGACCGCGGGTGAACTGGTGGTGGGCGACCTGGCGGACGAACAGGCCATCGACGACCTGTTCGCCAGACACCGTTTCGACGCGGTGCTGCACTTTGCCGCCAACATCGTGGTACCGGAGTCCGTTGCCAATCCCCTCAAGTACTACAGCAACAACACCCGCAACACCCTGAACCTGCTCAAGGCGGTGGAGCGTTACGGGGTGTCCTACATGGTGTTCTCGTCCACGGCGGCGGTCTACGGCATGCCTGAGGAAACCGTGCTGACCGAGGACATGCCCCTCGCGCCGATCAACCCCTACGGCGCCTCCAAGATGATGAGCGAGCGGATGATCATGGATCTTGCCGCGGCTTCCTCTCTGAACTACGTGATTCTCCGCTACTTCAACGTGGCCGGCGCCAACCCGGAGGGGCTGCTGGGGCAGGCCACCCCGGAAGCCACCCACCTGATCAAGGTGGCCTGTGAGTGCGTGACCGGGGCCCGGGAGGGCATGAGTATTTTTGGCACTGACTACGACACCCGCGATGGCACCTGCATCCGTGACTACATCCACGTGGAGGACCTGGCCAAGGCCCATGTGATGGCGCTGGATTACATGGCCCAGGGCGGCGAGTCCCGGGTACTCAACTGTGGCTATGGTCGCGGTTTCACGGTCCGTGAGGTGATCGATATGGTCAAGGCGCGCTCCGGGACGGATTTCCCGGTGGAAGAGACTGGTCCCCGTGCCGGCGACCCGGTGGCCCTGATGGCCGACAATCGGCGGATCACCGACACCCTTGGCTGGACTCCGGACCATGACGACCTGGGCACCATTGTCCAGACCGCCCTGGACTGGGAAGCCAAATGGCAGAAGATTCAGAAAGAAACAGTTTCCGCGCAATAAGTTGCGAAAATCTTTTAACGTAAATTCTACTCGATTCGATAGCAGGGAATGAGCCCATGAAGATTACCATTTTTGGCACAGGCTATGTGGGACTGGTGACAGGCGCCTGCCTGGCGGATTCCGGCCACGATGTGCTTTGCATGGATGTTGACCAGGGAAAGATCGAACGACTCAGGAATGGCCAGATCCCCATCTATGAGCCGGGGCTGGAGCCCATTGTCCGCCATAATGCGGATGCCGGCCGCCTGAAGTTCACCACGGATACGACGGAAGCCGTGGCCCATGGCCTGCTGCAGTTCATTGCCGTGGGCACGCCTCCGGATGAGGACGGGTCCGCCGACCTGCAGTATGTACTGGCGGTGGCCAAATCCATTGGCCAGCATATGGACGACTACAAGGTGGTGGTGGACAAGTCCACGGTACCCGTGGGTACCGCCGATAAGGTGCGTGACGCCGTGCGCCTCGAGCTGGACCACCGCAACCTGGAGCTGGATTTCGATGTGGTCTCCAACCCCGAGTTCCTCAAGGAAGGGGCCGCCGTCAACGATTTCATGAAGCCTGACCGCATCATCGTCGGCACCAACAGCGACCGTGCGGAAGAGGTTTTGCGCGAAGTCTACTACCCGTTCAATCGCAACCACGACCGGATGATCTTCATGGACATCCGCTCCGCCGAGCTGACCAAGTACGCCGCCAACGCCATGCTGGCCACCAAGATCAGCTTCATGAACGAGGTTGCCAACCTGGCGGAACGCCTGGGTGCGGATATCGAGGCGGTGCGCCGTGGTATCGGTTCCGACCCGCGTATCGGCTACCACTTCATCTACCCGGGCTGTGGCTATGGTGGCTCCTGCTTCCCCAAGGATGTGCAGGCCCTGGCCCGCACCGCCCATGGTTGTGGGTATGAGTCAAAGCTGCTCAATGCCGTGGAAGCGGTAAACTACGACCAGAAGCATGTGCTGTTCGACAAGGTCAGCCACTACTTCCAGGGCGACCTGGCGAACAAGACCGTGGCGGTCTGGGGCCTGTCCTTCAAGCCCAATACCGATGATATGCGTGAAGCGCCGGCCCGTACCCTGATGGAATCCCTCTGGGAGGCCGGTGCCAGGGTCCAGGCCTTCGACCCGGAAGCCATGGAGGAAACACAGCGTATCTACGGCAACCGGGATGACCTGCAACTCTGCGGCACCAAGGAGCAGGCCCTGCGCGGCGCCGACATCCTGGTGATCTGCACCGAGTGGAAGGAATTCCGCTCACCGGACTTCGAGGCCATAGTGAAGACCCTCAAAGAGCCGGTGATCATCGACGGTCGCAACATGTACGAGCCCCAGATGCTGGATCGCTATGGCCTGATCTACTACGCCATCGGCCGCGGTCGTAACCAGTTCAGTGCTGGCTGAGATGGTGGGCGATTTCCACCTTCACGAACGGCTGCAGGCTGACACCATCAGCCTCGGTCGTACCGACCTGTGTGAAATCCGCCTGATGAACGACCGGACCTGGCCCTGGGTGCTGCTGGTGCCCAGGCGTCCGGGTATCCGGGAGATCTACCAGTTGTCCGTTGCCGACCAGCAGCAGTTGCTGGCGGAATCCTCGATACTGGGGGAGGGCATGATGGCGGCGTTCGGTGGGGACAAGCTCAATGTGGCGGCCCTGGGTAATAGGGTTCCTCAGCTCCATCTGCATCACATTGTCCGGCGGGAAGGGGATATCGGTTGGCCCGGCCCGGTCTGGGGAGTCCAGATGCCCGTGCCCTATGGCGAAGATGAGTTGGAGCGGTGTCGTGAAGAGCTTGAGCCGGTGCTTACCCAGTTGATCAACGGAGCCCCCGTGGGCTGATTGCCAGATCCTGGATATGGTCGGGACGGCTCAGAGCCGGATCGTGTTCCGGTGCCTTGCCATCACCTGGGAGCCCAGCAGTACCATCCGCAGCTCCATTTTCAGCCGTTTCCGCAACTGTTCCCTTTCCTCACGGCTGGCGTCCAGGGCCTCCGCGCCCTGGTTGAAGACCAGCGTCACCATGGCCTCCGCCACCGTGCGGGCGTTGTAGAGCGGTTTGCCCCGTTCCTCGCCAAAGCGGGCCAGGTCATCCGCCAGTTCCGTCACGAAGTGGTCGATCTCGGCTTTCACGGCGGTCCGGAACTGCTTGGACACCCCGGTCCGTTCCCGCAACATCAGGCGAAACAGGTTGGCGTTGTTGCCCAGGTATTCCAGGAAGGTATCCACTGACGTACTGATGGCGCTGCCGTTACGGGCGATGCGTTTGCGGGCCTGGCGCATAAGCTGGCGCAGGGCCACGCCGCCTTCGTCCACCAGGGCCAGGCCCAGTTCGTCCAGCTCCGCAAAGTGGCGATAGAAGGAGGTGGGGGCAATACCCGCCTCCCGGGCTACTTCCCTAAGACTCAGGCTGCCAAAACCCCGGTCGGCGCTGAGCTGCGAGAGGGCAGCGTCCATCAGGGCGCGGCGGGTACGGAGTTTCTGTTCGGCGCGGGCTGACACGGGGTATCCTTGGTTGGTCTGCTGGCGAGTCATTGTAGCCATGCAATCATGAGGATGGTAGCGGATAGCGGCAACTCTGAGACAAATCACCGGAACGGATTCCATGCGCCGTCCGGCCAGTTCGTGAATCCATGGCAAATCCCGGTCCTGATTTTGGACGCGATTGTGTTTATAATGACCCGCTTTTTCAAAGGCCCCTTCAGGGCAGCCGCCTTCCTGGTGGCAGGACATCAGAACACACACTTGTAACGACAGCTATGGGAACGGGTATGCGCAGTCATTATTGCGGTGGAATCAACGAGTCAAACATCGATCAGGACGTCACGCTCTGTGGCTGGGTCCACCGCCGGCGGGATCACGGGGGCGTCATCTTCCTGGACCTGCGGGACCGCGATGGCATGGCCCAGGTGGTGTTCGATCCGGATACCGAGGAGAGCTTCGCCAGGGCGGAAAAGGTGCGCAGCGAATTCGTTATCCAGATCACCGGTCGGGTGCGCCGCCGTCCCGCCGGCACCGAGAACCCCAACATGCCCACCGGCCAGGTGGAAGTGCTGGGCCGCGAGCTGACCATCCTTAACGCTGCCGCCACCCCGCCGTTCCCCCTGGACGAGCACGTGGATGTGGGCGAGGACGTGCGCCTGCGCTACCGGTTCGTGGACCTGCGCCGCCCCGAGATGCTCAACCGTCTGCGGTTCCGCTCCCGGGTCACCAGCTATATCCGTAACTTCCTGGACGGCAACGGTTTCATGGACGTGGAAACCCCGATCCTGACCCGGGCCACGCCGGAAGGCGCCCGTGACTACCTGGTGCCCAGCCGTACCCACGAGGGTTCCTTCTTTGCGCTGCCCCAGTCTCCGCAACTCTTCAAGCAGTTGCTGATGGTGTCCGGTGTTGACCGTTACTACCAGATCGCCAAGTGCTTCCGGGACGAGGACCTGCGCGCCGACCGTCAGCCGGAATTTACTCAGGTGGACCTGGAGGCTTCCTTCGTCAACGAGGAAGACCTGATGAACCTGACCGAATCCATGACCCGCAACCTGTTCCGGGACGTGCTGGACGTGGAGCTGCCGGAATTCCCGCGCATGCCGTACTCCGAGGCCATGCAGCGCTATGGCTCCGACAAGCCGGACCTGCGTATCCCGCTGGAGCTGGTGGATGTGGGCGATCTGGTCGAGAGTGTGGATTTCAAGGTGTTCTCCGGCCCGGCAAAAGACCCGAAAGGCCGCGTTGCCGCACTGCGGGTTCCCCAGGGTGGCAGCCTGACCCGTAAGCAGATCGACGACTACACCAAGTTTGTCGGCATCTATGGCGCCAAGGGGCTGGCCTACATCAAGGTGAACGAGGTCGCCAAGGGTGTTGAAGGGCTGCAGTCGCCCATCGTCAAGTTCCTGGGGGACGAGACCGCCATGGCGGTGATGGAGCGCACCGGCGCGGAAGACGGCGACATTGTGTTCTTCGGTGCCGACAAGACCAACGTGGTCAACGAGGCCCTGGGCGCGTTGCGGATCAAGGTCGGCCATGATCTGGAAATGCTCACCAAGGAGTGGGCGCCCCTGTGGGTGGTGGATTTCCCCATGTTCGAGGAAACCGACAACGGCGGCCTGACCGCCATCCACCATCCGTTCACGGCACCGAGCTGCACCCCGGAAGAGCTGGCGGCGGATCCCGCCAATGCCCTGTCCCGGGCCTATGACATGGTGCTGAACGGTACCGAGCTGGGTGGCGGCTCCATCCGTATCCACGATGAGAACACCCAGCAGTCCGTGTTCCGGGTACTGGGCATCGACGAGGAGGAAGCCCGGGCCAAGTTCGGCTTCCTGCTGGATGCCCTCAAGTTCGGTTGTCCTCCCCACGGCGGCCTGGCTTTTGGCCTCGACCGTCTGGTGATGCTGATGACCGGCGCCAGCTCGATCCGCGACGTGATTGCGTTCCCGAAAACCCAGAGTGCCACCTGCCTGATGACCCAGGCGCCGGGCGAGGTGGACGAGAAGCAGCTCAAGGAACTCAACATCCGCCTGCGCAAGCCGGTCGCCAAGGCGGCCGACCAGGCCGGGGAGAAGTCCGAAGGCTGAGACACGGGGCCGATCCGGCGTTGATGGACGCCTGGGTGGCTCCCAATCCATTGGCCAGCAGCAAGACAGGAGTGGTTTATGGCCGGGCACAGTAAATGGGCCAACATCAAGCACCGCAAGGCGGCCCAGGATGCCAAGCGTGGCAAGATCTTCACCAAGATCATCCGTGAACTGGTGGTGGCGGCAAAGCTGGGCGGCCCGGACCCGAACGATAACCCCCGCCTGCGTGCGGTGATGGACAAGGCCCTGACGGCCAACATGAAGAAGGACACCATCGAGCGCGCCATCGAACGGGGCGCCGGTGGCGGTGACGACAACAACTACGAGGAACTGACCTACGAAGGTTATGGTCCCGGAGGCGTCGCCATGTACGTGGAGGTCATGACCGACAACCGTAACCGCACCGTGGCCGAGGTGCGCCACGCCTTCAACAAGTTCGGTGGCAACCTGGGTACTGATGGGTCGGTGGCGTTCCTGTTCAGCAAGCAGGGCATCCTCAGCTACGCCCCCGGCACCAGCGAGGAACAACTGATGGAGGTGGCCCTGGAGGCGGGCGCGGAGGATATTGTCGAGCAGGATGATGGTTCCTTTGAAGTACGCACCGCCCCGGACACCTACCTGGATGTGAAGGAAGCCCTGGTGGAGGCCGGCCTGGAACCCGATAATGCCGAGGTCACCATGGTACCGGCGACCACCGTGGACCTGGACCGGGATGGCACCGAATCCAACCTCAAGCTGATCGACATGCTGGAGGATCTGGACGACGTGCAGAACGTCTATTCCAACGCCGAATTCGACGACGAGGTGCTGCAGGAACTCAACGCCTGAGTCGACTCCCTACCCACAAGACGCGGGGGCAGTGCCCAATGGCAATAATCCTTGGGGTGGATCCCGGATCCCGTATTACCGGGTATGGCGTCATTCGCACCAGTGGCCGCACCACCGAATACCTGGACAGCGGCTGTATCCGGGTCGGGGAGCGGCCCATGGCGGAACGGCTGCAGGTGATCTTCCAGAGCCTGGCCACCCTGATTGCCGAGTACCGGCCGGATGAGTTCGCCATTGAGCAGGTGTTCATGGCCCGCAACCCGGATTCGGCCCTCAAGCTGGGCCAGGCCCGGGGGGTGGCCATCGTCAGCGCCGCCAATTCCGGGCTGGCCGTTCACGAGTATTCCGCCCGCCAGGTGAAGCAGGCGGTGGTGGGCAAGGGCGGCGCCGACAAGTCCCAGGTCCAGCACATGGTGCAGGCCATCCTAAAACTCGCCCGCAAGCCCCAGGAGGATGCCGCCGACGCCCTGGCCATTGCCCTGTGCCATGCCCATATGAGCCAGAGTGTGGCTCGCCTGTCCGGGGCTGGCCGGGCGTCCGCATCGTCGGCCACATCCCAGGCTGCTGCCGGCAGGCGTGTCCGCGGCGGCCGGATGCGTTAACCTTCCCTCTATCCCGGAAACACACCGCTTTCCTGGAAAGAGACCAATTTCCCAGAAACAGAACAACGGAGACAGACCCGGTGATCGGACGACTGCGCGGTACCCTGGTTGAGAAGCAGCCTGGCCATGTCCTGGTGGAGGCCGCCGGCCTCGGCTATGAAGTGGATATTCCCTACACCACCTTCTTCCACCTGCCGGAAACCGGCCAGGAGGTCACCCTGCATACCCACTTCGCGGTCCGTGAGGATGCCCAGAGTCTGTATGGTTTTGCCCGGCGCCTGGACCGGGACCTGTTCCGCCTGCTCATCAAGGTGAACGGCGTGGGCCCGAAGCTGGCGGTGGGCATTCTTTCCGGTCTGGATGCGGACCAGTTCATCCGCTGCGTGGAGCTGCGGGACACCAGCGCCCTGGTGAAGCTGCCGGGCGTGGGCAAGAAGACCGCCGAGCGACTGTTGATCGACATGGCCGATCGTATCGGGCAGCTTGAGGGGCAGTTCGTGGTATCCGGTGATGGTGCCGTGAAAGAATCGGACCTGCCTTCACGGTCGCCGAAGCAGCCGGATGCGTCGGAAGAGGCGGAAGCCGCCCTGATCGCCCTGGGCTATAAACCCCAGGAAGCGAGCAAAGCCATCAATCGTGTCGCTGAAGACGGCATGAGCCGGGAAGAGCTGATCCGGCAGGCGCTCAAGGCCATGATCCCCGCCACCTGAGGCGGATTTCCGGTCGTCCCCCCGATCGGGAATGGCCGGGGAATGTGTAAAGAGCGTAACGTGACAGGCATACTACTGACCGTACAATGTGTCCGGGTTGAGGGGATTACCGGAAGCGCCTGACCAGGGCCTGCCGACGTGGGTCAGGGAAGGGGATGCACCGACGGAATCCGACAATGCCGGTCAGGGCGGATGAACAAGTCATCCGAACACAGGTATGATGGTGAAAACCTGTAACGAGTCTTTACATGATTGAATCTGATCGACTGATTTCTCCCCAGGCCGGGCTGCAGGAAGAGGCCTACGACCGCGCGATACGGCCCCATCGCCTCGAAGATTACGTGGGCCAGCCCACGGTCCGCGAACAGATGGAGATCTTTATCTCCGCGGCCCGTGCCCGCAACGAGGCCCTGGACCACACGCTCATCTTCGGTCCGCCGGGTCTCGGCAAGACCACCCTCGCCAATATCATCGCCAACGAAATGGGCGTGGCCATCAAGACCACCTCCGGCCCGGTGCTGGAGAAGGCCGGTGACCTGGCCGCCATGCTCACCAACCTCGAGCAGGGCGATGTCCTGTTTATCGACGAGATCCACCGTCTCAATGCGGCGGTGGAGGAAGTGCTCTACCCGGCGATGGAAGACTACCAGCTCGATATCATGATCGGGGAGGGGCCGGCGGCCCGCTCGATCAAGCTGGACCTGCCGCCGTTTACCCTGGTGGGGGCGACCACCCGGGCCGGATTGCTGACATCGCCGCTGCGGGACCGCTTCGGCATCGTTCAACGGCTGGAGTTCTACAATACCCGAGACCTGACGACCATCGTGCTGAGGTCGGCGCACCTGTCCGGCGTCTCCATCGATGACGCCGGCGCCTATGAGATCGCCCGGCGCTCCCGGGGCACGCCGCGAATTGCCAACCGCCTGCTGCGACGGGTGCGGGACTACGCGGAAGTAAAGGCCGACGGTTCCATCACCGCTGGGGTGGCGGACCAGGCCCTCAACATGCTGAAAGTGGACAACGAAGGCTTTGATCACATGGATCGCCGCCTGCTGTTGGCCATGATCGAGAAATTTGATGGAGGCCCAGTGGGGGTCGACAGCCTTGCCGCCGCCATCAGCGAAGAGCGGGGCACCATCGAGGATGTACTGGAGCCTTTCCTGATACAGCAGGGGTTCATGGTCCGGACGCCGAGAGGGCGTATGGTGACCAACAGTGCCTACCTTCACTTTGGCGCCACGCCCAAATCATCACACCAGGAGGATCTCCTTGACGGACAGCCGTAACGATGCCGATCAGGAACTCGCCGCCTTTACCCTGCCCGTACGTGTCTATATCGAGGATACAGATGCTGGCGGTATTATCTTTCACCCCAAGTACCTGCATTATATGGAGCGGGCGCGTACTGAATGGTGTCGGGGCCGGGGTGTGGGGCTTCGCTCCGGGCTCGGCGACAACATCAGCTATGTGGTGCAGAAACTGAACATACACTACGCGGCGCCCGGTTATGTCGACGACGAACTGCTGGTCACCGCGGACCTGGTGAATGCCGGGCGTGTATGGATGGAGTTCGACCAGCGGGTAAGCCGCGCGGCGGATGACCGGGAACTGGCCCGCGCCAGTGTCACGGTGGCCTGCGTGGCCCTGGACACCGGTCGCCCGAGGCGGCTGCCGGAAGACCTGGGGCAATTGCTGAAGCGGCACCTGGCGGCAAAGACATCATCACAGACACATCAGGAGTAAATGGTGGATTCAGAACTTTCCGTATGGCATCTCATCGCCCAGGCGGGCCCGCTGGTACAGCTTGTCATGCTGTTGCTGGCGTTGGCGTCGGTGATTTCATGGGCGTTGATCTTCCAGCGTATCCAGGTCTTCCGCAAGGCGAAGCGGGCACAGCGGGCCTTTGAGGAGCAGTTCTGGTCCGGCATGGACCTTGGCCAGCTCTACCGGGAGGTGAACGCCAACCCGACCCCCTATTCCGGCATGGAATCCGTTTTTCGGGCCGGTTTCCGGGAGTTCTCCCGCCTGCGCCAGCAAAGCCGTGATCCCGATGCCGTGATGGATGGCGTCCAGCGGGCCATGCGGGTAGCCTTCTCCCGGGAGCAGGAGCGCCTGGAGACCCATCTGCCGTTCCTGGCGACTGTCGGCTCAACCAGCCCCTACGTTGGTCTGTTTGGTACCGTCTGGGGCATCATGAACTCATTCCGTGGGCTGGCGACCGTGCAGCAGGCGACACTGGCCACGGTGGCTCCGGGTATCTCCGAAGCGTTGATCGCCACGGCCATGGGCCTTTTCGCGGCCATTCCGGCGGTCATCGCCTATAACCGGTTCTCCTCCAGGTCCGACGCGCTGCTGCAGAACTATGAAACCTTTGCCGAGGAGTTCTCCAGCATACTGCATCGCCGGGTGCATGGTAACGGCGGCAGTCAGGGCTGATCGCGAAGGCGACGGGAGAGGATGTGATGAAAGGCGGAATGATGCACACGGTTCGCCGCAAGCCCATGGCGGAGATCAACGTCGTACCTTATATCGACGTGATGCTGGTGTTGCTGGTCATCTTCATGGTGACCGCCCCCATGCTGACCCAGGGTGTGAAGGTGGACCTGCCGGAGACAACATCGGACCCGATCCAGGCGGAGAAGGAGACCGAGTCGGTGGTGGTATCCATCGACGCCAATGGTGCCTACTATCTGCAGGTGGGGGACGAGGACAGTGACCCGATGCCCCTGCGTCAGGTACAGGAGATGGTCGGCAAGATCATGGCCGGGCGCACCAATCGCGAGGTGCTGGTGCGTGGCGACCAGAACGTGCAGTACGGCAAGGTGGTTCAACTGATGTCGGTACTGCAGCAGGCGGGCGCCACCAATGTGGGCCTGATTACCGAGGCAGAAGAGACGGATGAGGCGGGTGGATAATCTGTGACGGATCCACGACCCGAAGAACGTAAGGAAAGCCGTCCGGCGTGGACATCGCCGGTGTTATTGTCACTGGTGCTCCATGGCACCATCGTGGCGATCACGCTGATGAGCTGGCACTGGGTTTCGCCCATTGAGGAACCGCCGGAGCCCAGTATCTCCGCCCGGCTGGTGTCCCCGGAGGCGGTGCCGCCCCAGGAAACCACCACGCCGCCGCCACAGCCTGAACCCGCCGAGCCGGAACAGCCCCCGGAGGAGGAGCGTCAGGAGCAGGAAGAGGAACAGCGGCGCATCCAGCAGGAGCAGGAACGCCAGCGCCAGGAACAGGAACAGCGCGAGCAGGAACGCCTGGAGCAGCAGCGCCGTGAGCAGGAGGCTGCCCGCGAACGTGAGCGCCAGGCCCGCGAGGAAGAAGCTGCCCGACAGAAAGCCCAGGCCGAAGCGGAAGAGCAAGCCCGCCGCAAGGCCGAGGAAGAGCGCAAGGCCCGGGAAGAGGCCGAGCGCAAGGCCGAAGAGGAGCGCCAGCGCCAGGAACAGCAGCGTCGTGAGGAAGAGGAGCGGCGTCGACAGGAAGAGGAACGCCAGCGGCAGGAGGAAGAGCGCCGTCGCCAGGAAGAGGCAGAGCGTCAGCGGCAGCAGGAAGAAGCCGCACGTCGTGAGCGGGAGCAGCAACTGGAGGCCATGGCCCGGGAGGCCGAGGAGGCCAGGCAGGCGGAAGAGCGGCGTCGCCAGGAGGCGGCTGCCGCCCGAGCCCGGGAAACCCAGATGCAGAATGAGCGGCAGCGTTACATGTCGCTGATTGGACAGGCAATTGAGGACCAATGGTACCCGCCTTCCTCCGCCCGCGAGGGTATGAATGTGGTACTACGGCTGACGCTGCTGCCGAATGGTGAACTTCAGTCGGTTGAAGTCGTCCAAAGCAGCGGCAACCAGGCGTTCGATAACTCTGCCATCAGTGCCGCCCGGGCACTGCGTGAGTATCCGATCCCGGATCGCCGGGATACCTTTGAACGCTACTTCAGGCAGTTCACGATCAGCTTTGAGCCGGAGGTCTGAGGTTTGATGCAGAACACCCAACCGGAACCCCGAAAAAGGATGGTGAGGCCAGTATGACAGTAACCAAACCCATGAACGCGGCCAGTCCCCTGAGGATAACCGGACCGTTTGCGCTGGTCCTGCTGATGGCAGCCCTGTTGCTGGCTACCTCCGTGGCTCGGGCGGAGCTGATGATCAGGGTAACCAAGGGGACCGGAGAGGCGATTCCAGTGGCGGTGGTACCCTTCGGAAAATCCGGAGACCTGCCGGCGGGGGACGATATCAGCACCATTGTCCGCAATGACCTGGAAATGACCGGCGAATTCACGCCACTGTCGGCGGAGCGCATGCTCAGCCTGCCTTCCAGCGGCGACGATGTCTTCTTCAGGGACTGGCGCATGCTGGGGCAACGCTACCTGCTGGTGGGCAATGTGACCCGGGACGGGGACCGGGTCCGGGCCCGCTACGAGCTGTTCGACGTAAACAGTGAGAAGCGCCTGCTGGGGGAAACCTCCACCACCTCGGTCAACAACATGCGCACCCTGGCACACCACATCAGCGACAAGGTTTACGAGGCGCTGACCGGTGAGCCGGGCATCTTCTCCACCAAGCTGGCCTATATCACCCTGGATGAACATGAGGGCAAGCCCCGCTATCGCCTCCAGATCAGTGACGTGGACGGTCGCCGCTCCAGTGTCAGGCTGGAGAGCAGCGAGCCCATCCTGTCCCCGGACTGGTCCCCGGACGGCAGCAAGCTGGCCTATGTGTCCTTTGAGAGCGGCAAGCCGGAGATCTTCATACACGAACTGGCCACGGGCAAACGTACCGTGGTGGCGTCCTATCCCGGTCTGAATTCCGCCCCCAACTGGTCACCCGATGGCCGTTCGTTGCTGGTCACCCTGTCCCGCTCGGGCAATGCCGAGATCTACCGGCTGGACGTGGACACCCGTTCCCTGACGCGCCTGACCGACCACTGGGGCATCGATACCGAAGGTGCCTGGCATCCGGACGGCGAGGGTCTTGCCTTTACCTCCGACCGTTCCGGCGGCCCACAGATCTACATCAAGGAGAGCGAACGTGCCTCGCCGCGCCGGATTACCTTCGGCAGCCGTTATAACGCGCGGCCGCGTTTCAGCCCGGATGGCGAGTATATCTACTACGTCCATCAGCGCGAAGGCGCTTTCCATATCGCGCGGACCGAGCTGGACTCCGGCGACGAGCAGGTGCTGACCCGCACCGGCATGGACGAATCCCCGAGCATCGCGCCCAACGGCCGACTGCTGATCTATGCGACCCGCCAGGGGAATGACAGTGTACTGACGGTCATATCCACCGACGGTGGCGCCGCCTATACGCTGCCGGCGGCCCGTGGGGATGTACGTGAACCGGCCTGGTCTCCCATCCTCCGCTGAACAGCGGCGGAGAGGGGGCAGGCCCAATGAAGACCATGAAACCGGAACAACGCAAACCAAAGCAGAAGGACGTTCTATGAACACCATGATGAAAAAATCCGCATTTGCCCTTGTACTCTCGCTGGGACTGGTCGCTGGCTGTAGTACCACCGGCGACGAGCCCATGGGCGATGATGAAATGAGTGCCGTGGATCAGGACGGCGGTGCCTCCGTATACGGCGATGATGGCGACGGCGGTGTTTCCTCCGATGAACTGCGGGACGGCGAGCGTGGCCAGGCTGGTCAGGGCACCACCGGCGAGGATGCGGCCTTACGTCGTATCACCACCTTCTACTTTGATTTCGACACTGCCGAAATCAAGGCGGAGTCCCGTGATGTGCTGGCGGCCCACGCCCGTTACCTGGCCAGCAACCCGAATGTGGATGTACGCCTGGAAGGTCACACCGATGAGCGTGGCACCAAGGAGTACAACCTGGCCCTGGGCGAGCGTCGTGCCAATGCGGTGCAGCGCTTCCTGGTTGTCAACGGTGCTGACCGCAGCCAGATCGAAACGGTAAGCTATGGTGAGGAAAAGCCGGCGGCCATGGGTTCCAATGAAAGTGCCTGGGCCCAGAACCGTCGTGTGGAACTGATTTTCCGCTAAGACACAGCGGCCACTGACAATAGGTGACCCCATGAGAAAGCTTCTCGTGGCGGCAGTGGCACTGGCGGTTTCCGCCGGTGCCCTGGCGCAATCTTCCACGCCGGCGTATCAGAATAACGAGTCGGAGGCCCGGCGGCAGTCCGCCGGTAACCAGGGAAATGCAGAGCTCTTCTTCATGATTGAGCGGCTCCAGGGAGAGGTTCGAAGCCTGAGGGGCGAACTGGAGGAGCAGCGGCATCAGCTCGAACGCCTGACAAGGCAGTCCCGGGAGCGCTATATCGACCTGGATCAGCGTTTGATGGAGCTGTCCGAACAACAGAGCCAGTCCAGCTCCGGTGGCGGTGGTTCATCCGGTGGCTCTGCGACCGCTGCGTCCAGCGAACGGCAACAGCCCCAGACCGTCAGCCAGGAATACCGGCAACCGTCGGCGGAAGAGCGGGAAGCCTATGAGCGGATCCAGACACTGATCCAGCAGGACAAGGCCTATGACCAGGCCATTGGTGAGCTGTACGATTTCATCGGCGAGTACCCGGAAGGGGACCTGACGGTGAACGCGTACTACTGGCTCGGTGAAGTCTACCTGGTCAAGCCCCAGCTGGAGCAGGCCAAGCAGGCGTTTACCATTGTCGCCACCCGCTACCAGGATCACCGCAAGGCACCGGATGCCCTCTACAAACTGGGGGTGGTTCATGACCGGATGGGTGAGAAGGATCAGGCCGAACGGTACATGAAACGGGTGGTTGATCAATACGGCGCCAGCCAGGCGGCCAATCTGGCAAAAAAATACCTGGGCGCCGGTTAAAAGGGGTTGATCACCCCAAAAAAATCCGTACTATATGCGCCTCGTTTGGGTCGTTAGCTCAGTTGGTAGAGCAGTTGGCTTTTAACCAATTGGTCGAAGGTTCGAATCCTTCACGACCCACCAATCAGGCAGGCTGATCCAGATGATTGGCCCGCCGTAAAAAAGAGCCTTCGGGCTCTTTTTTTTTGCCTGAAAATCCCCACAATCAGGGGGGTACGGTATCCGTCCCATACTGCACAATGTTTGTGGCAGGGCTGTGACCGACGCCGCGGGTGATATACTGCCCGTATTCAGGAGTAGCAACAGAGAAGCACATGATGACACGAGTTGACGATCGTATCCTGGTTCAGGAATACCTTGCCCATGAAGCGGAGCCCAAGCCGCTGAGTGACGAGGAAAAGGCCGGGCTGGAATCCCGCATCCGCGAGGCTCTCCGGCAGCAGGATGCGGTACTCGTCGCCCATTATTATACCGACCCGGACATCCAGCGCCTGGCGGAGGAAACCGGTGGTTGCGTGGCGGATTCCCTGGAAATGGCCCGGTTCGGCAACCAGCACCCGGCGTCCACCGTGGTGGTGGCCGGCGTTCGCTTCATGGGCGAAACCGCCAAGATCCTCAACCCGGAAAAGCGGGTGCTGATGCCAACCCTGGAGGCTACCTGCTCCCTGGATATCGGCTGCCCCCCGGATGAGTTTGCGGCCTATTGTGACCAGCACCCGGACCGTACGGTGGTGGTCTACGCCAACACCTCCGCCGCCGTGAAGGCCCGGGCGGACTGGGTGGTCACCTCAAGCTGCGCACAGGCCATTGTCGAAGACCTGGACGCCCGGGGCGAAAAGATCCTGTGGGCTCCGGACAAGCACCTGGGTGGCTATATCCAGCGCACCACCGGCGCCGACATGCTGATGTGGGATGGTTCCTGCATTGTGCATGAGGAGTTCAAGTTCCGGGGCCTGGAAGACCTCAAGGCCCTGTATCCGGACGCCGCCGTGCTGGTTCACCCGGAATCGCCGGAACAGGTGGTGGATATGGCGGATGTGGTGGGTTCCACCTCGCAGTTGATCCACGCCGTGCAGTCCATGCCCAACGAACGCTTTATCGTGGCCACCGACAACGGCATTTTCTACAAGATGCAGCAGCTTGCGCCCAACAAGACCCTGATCGAGGCGCCCACTGCCGGTAACGGGGCCACCTGTCGCAGTTGCGCCCACTGTCCGTGGATGGCCATGAATGGCCTGGAGAACCTGCTGCACGTGCTGCAACAGGGCGACCAGGAGATCCATGTGGATGACGCCCTGAGAGAAGATGCCTTGCGCCCCCTGCGCCGCATGCTGGACTTCACCGCCAACATGAACCTCAAGGCCGCCGGCAACGCCTGATCGGTCAGGTGTCGGCGTCTGGTCCTCCGACGGTCCGCCGTCTCAGGACTGCCCCAGGCGACGGCTGACTTCCGCCAGTCTCTCGGAGATGACCTGTCGCAGTGGAGTGCTGGACGGTGCCCGCTCCTGGGCCTGGCGAAGCTGTCGCTGGGCCGCTTCCAGGTCGCCCATCAGGATGTCGTATTCCGCCCGGGCCCGGTGCACTCCGACAATATTCCTGGCCATGCCCTCGGCTTCCGCGAGCCGCAGCCACAGGTCCTCGCGGTTGGGGTAGTCCCGGGTCAGGGTTTTCAGATAGTCCGCCGCCCGGCTGCCATTACCCGCCTGTATTTCGATGTGGGCCAGGCGGTCGGTAATGGGATAGTTGCCGGGATTGCGACGCAGGGCGGTTTCCATCAGTTCCCGGGCCTCGTCCAGCCGGCCCTGTACCTGCATGGCTTCCGCCAGGGTGACCTGGTAAGTGATGCGGTTGGGGCTTTCCTCCAGCAGTTCTTCCAGGAGGGTCCGGGCGCTGTCGGGCTGGTCGTTGGCAAGCCGTGCAACGGCCAGGCCGTATCGGGCCGCCGCCTCGCTGCCGGAGGCCGGGTCTTCCAGGTAGGCCTGGAAGGCATCGATGGCCTCCCCCTTGTTGCGGGCGTAGCGTACTTGCAGTCGTGCCCGCACCAGGTGGTATTCATGGTGGTCGCTGGCACCGATTCCCTGGTACTGGTCGGCGCGGCTCCGGGTGTCGGACACCCGGGACTGGGTCAGGGGGTGGGTTGAGAGGTATTCGGGCACCCGGTTCCCCTGCAGGCGACTCTGCCGCATCATGACCTCGAACATCTCCGGCATGCCGCGGGGATCGAGGCCGGCGTCCGCCATGATCTCCATGCCCACCCGGTCGGCTTCCTGTTCGTGGGCACGGCTGTAGGCCAGCATGTTCTGCACACTCATGGCCTGGGTGCCCATGATGGTGGCGATACCAGCCTCCGAACCGGTGACGGCGGTCAGCACGATGCCGGCAATGATGCCCGCCGCCGTCAGTGGTGCCGAGCGTTCCTGCTGCTCCAGGCGGCGGGCAAAATGGCGCTGGCTGAGGTGGGCCAGTTCGTGGGCGATAACGGAGCCGAACTGCTGTTCGGTCTTGGCGTTCAGGAACAGGCCGCCATTGACCCCGACTATATTGCCGGGCACCGCAAAGGCATTGATGTTGGGATCGTCAATCACCACGATGGTGAGCTCGCGGTTGCTCAGGGGGGTATAGGGCACCAGTCGATAGACCATCGACGTCAGGTACTCATACACCAGGGGATCCTGGATCTGGCCGGCAGAACGTCGTATCGAGCTCATCACCTGCTGGCCGATCTCGGCCTCCATCTGGTCCGACAGCAGGCCGCCGCCGAGACCGCCAATGGCGGGCAGGTCCCGCTCCTGGGCCTGGGTCAGCCCCGGCCATACCGGGGACAGGAGCATGACCAGGGCCATGACCAGTGCTACGGAGCGCCTCAGCGGGCAGGTGTCATTACTGGAATCGAAAGTCATACCTTGGCTGATATACTCCAAACGAAACAATGCAACACGCCGGAACCAAGGGCATAATGGTGGCCCGGCAACCACAGCGAGATTGTCAGAAACAACCTATGGTTGATATTACCCTTGATGCTACCGGGCTGCGATGCCCAATGCCATTGCTAAAGGCCAAGCTCCAGATTGGCGCCATGACTGTCGGCCAGGAACTGGAAGTACTGGCCACCGATGCCGGATCCGCAAGGGATATCCCCGCCTGGCTGGCGCACACCGGGCACGAACTGGTCTCCAGCGATGAAGAGCAGGGTCGTTTTCGCTTTATCATTCGTGTCGGAGATCAGGAGTAAGTTCCACCATGGTTCGCATTTTACGTGGCCTGGCCCATAAATATTTCTCGGATGACGAAGCGGTCATCCTGTTTCTCCTGCTGGTGGTTGGCGTACTGACCATCATCTTTCTGGGTGCCATGCTGGCGCCGGTGATCGCATCGGTGATCATCGCTTTTATCCTGCAGGGCCTGGTAACCCGTTTTACCCAGGTGGGGGTGCCGGAGATTGTCTCCATCATCGGGGTGTTCGTGGTGTTCCTGGGCACCCTGGCCGGCTTCCTGTTCGGGCTGCTGCCATTGATCTGGGCCCAGCTCGCCTCACTGGCCACCGAGGCCCCGCGCATTTTCCGGGATATGCGCAGTTATCTTGAGCTGTTGCCAGAGCAATATCCCAACCTGATCTCCATGAACGCGGTGAATGACTTCTATCACCAGGTGACGGCGGAGGCCGGTAACGTGACCCAGTGGCTGGTGTCTTTCTCCCTGAGCAGCATTCCGGACCTGGTGGGGCTGCTGATTTACCTGGTACTGGTGCCCATCCTGGTGTTCTTTCTGCTCAAGGACCGCCGTCTGATTCTGGCATCCATTACCCGGCTGTTGCCCAGCCAGCGACCGATGATGAGCCAGATCTGGCATGAGGTGAACCAGCAGTGTGCCAACTACGTGCGGGGTAAGGCGGTGGAGATCCTGATCGTCGGCGGTGTCACTTTCGTCACCTTCAAGATCCTTGGGGTTCCCTATGCCGCGTTGCTGTCACTGCTGGTGGGGCTGAGTGTCGTGGTGCCGTATATTGGTGCCGCGGTGGTGACCATACCGGTGGCCATGATTGCGCTGTTTGCCTTTGGCTGGGGCTCCCAGTTTATCTGGGTGATGGTGGCCTACGGCATCATCCAGGCCCTGGATGGCAACGTGCTGGTGCCGCTGCTGTTCTCCGAGGTGAACAACCTCCATCCGGTGATGATCATCATTGCGGTGCTGTTCTTCGGTGGTATCTGGGGGCTCTGGGGCGTATTCTTCGCGATCCCGCTGGCCACCATGGTCAAGGCGGTGTTTGCGGCGTGGCCGGTGCGGCCGGACGATCCGGTCCGGCTTCCGGAGTAGCGGGCCGCCGGTCGGGGTGTCCGGGGCAGGGCGCGGACACCCCCGATGGAGACAGTGGGGTGATCAGAGTTCCCGGACGGCCTCCAGAACCTCCTCGGCGTGCCCCTTGACCTTCACCCCGCGCCATTCCCGGCGCAGCCTGCCTTCCTTATCGATCAGGAAAGTGCTTCGGTCAATACCCATGTACTCCTTGCCGTAGAGTTTCTTAAGCTTGATAACGTCGAACAGGGAGCAGACGGTTTCGTCCTTGTCGGAGATCAGGTGGAAGGGGAAGTCGTGCTTGGCCCGAAAGTTCTCATGGGCCTTGAGCCCGTCCCTGGAAACGCCGAGAATGACCGCATCAAGCGCCTGGAACTGGTCGTGGAGATCCCGGAAGTCCTGGCCCTCGGTGGTACAGCCAGGGGTGTTGTCCTTGGGGTAGAAGTAGATCACCACGGGGTTCCGTCCCCGAAAGTCGGACAGCCTGATGGTCTGGTCTCCGGTGGCCGGCGCTTCGAAATCAGCAACGGGTTGGTCGAGTTCTGGCTTCGCCATGGCTTCTCCTTTGTTTCCCTTGTGTCGGTTGACACCCAAGATTACCATAACCGTTTTATTTGCACGGAGTCCTTATGATTACTGGTAGCCTTGTCGCTCTGGTGACGCCCATGCACCCGGATGGCAGCATTCACTGGGAGCAGTTGGATGCACTGGTGGACTTTCACCTTGATAACGGTACCCACGGCATCGTCGCGGTTGGTACCACCGGCGAGTCAGCAACCCTGACCCCTGCGGAACACCTCAAGGTGATCGAGCAGATCATCAAACGGACGGCGGGCAGGATTCCGGTGATTGCCGGCACGGGGGGCAACTCCACCCACGAGGCGATCGCACTCACCTCCGAGGCGGCGAAACTCGGCGCCGATGCGTGCCTGCTCGTGGTGCCGTACTACAACAAGCCCACCCAGGAAGGTCTCTATCGTCATTTCAAGGCCATCGCGGAAGCGGTGCCCGATGTCAGCCAGATCCTTTATAACGTGCCGGGCCGTACCGCCTGTGACATGCTCAACGAGACCGTGGAACGCCTGGCGGATATTCCCAATATTGTCGGTATCAAGGACGCCACCGGTAACATCCCCCGGGGGGCCGAGCTGATCAAGGCCGTGGAAGGCCGCCTGGCGGTCTACTCCGGTGACGATGCCACTGCTGCAGGACTGATGCTCGCTGGCGGCAAGGGCAATGTCTCGGTGACCGCCAATGTGGCGCCGAAACTGATGTCCCAACTGTGCGAGGCCTCCATTGCCGGTCATCAGGAAGAGAGCGACCGTCTTAACGAGATCCTTGATCCCCTCAACCGCAAGCTGTTCCTTGAGGCCAACCCGATCCCCGTCAAGTGGGCCCTGCAGCGCATGGGCATGATGGATACGGGCATCCGATTGCCCCTGACGCCCCTCAGTGACAAGTTCCACAACGAGGTTGAAGAAGCACTCAAGGCCGCAGGCGTACTCTGAATGACAGATAGCAACAACACAGTGATGCCTTGCTCCCGGGGGGGGATCCGGGTTCGTTCACTGCTGGCGCTTGCCATGGCCGGCATTTTCGCCAGCGGCTGCAGCCTGATCCAGGACCGGTCCGACGACTACGCCACCGCCGAACAGGCTGAACCACTGCATGGTATTGATGGTGAACCACTGCCACGCCAGCGTTCCGCCTACCCGATCCGTTCGGTTAGCGGAAGCGGAACCATGGCCAACCAGGTGCCGCGGCCACCGGACCTGACCGCCGAGATCCTCGACGAGAACTATGTTATCGAGTCGGTGAATGACCAGTCCTGGCTGCTGGTCAACGAGGTGCCGGGCCGTATATGGCCAGCGGTGGCTGCCTGGATGAACGAGACCGGCCTGGCCGTTGCCTCCGACAGTACCCAGCTTGGCATGATGCAGAGCGAGATCGCCAACTTCAGCCGCCGCGCCCGGGAACTGGTGGGGCTGGGCGAAGCCGTTTCCGGTGAGCCGCTGACGCTGGTGCAGGTCCGTCTGGCCCCCGGCGTACGGCGCAAGACCACGGAAATCCAGGTGCGCCCGCGCCGGGTGGAAGACGCCCCGGGGCGCCTGCTGCCGTGGCAGGACCAGCCCATGGACCAGGCCCGGGAAGAGCAACTGCTGAACGACCTGTCCCAGTTCCTGCAGGCCCGGGAAGATAACCGATCCTATTCCCGTGCGGCCCTGGACATGAGCAGTGAACCCCGGGTCAGCATGCGCCGGCCCAACGCCGAGCAGGAGCAGGCGGTTGTTATTGAGCTGCCGTACGACCGTGCCTGGGGTGAAGTTCGCCGTGTCCTCGAGGACGAAAATATCCCCGTGCTGGACCTGGACCAGAGCGCCGGTTATTTCCTGGTGGACGGGCGACCCGCCGAGGACCGCCAGCGTGGCTGGCTGACCAGCTGGTTTGCCGGAGATGAGGTGGAGCCGGTGGCCACCAACCGGGTGGACCTGGTGGAAGAGGACGGCAGGGTCATCGTCACTGCCGACCGCGCAGACGGCTATAATGGCGGCAACTACTCCCGCTCCGTGCTGTCCCGGCTCTATGAATACCTGTACTGATACCGCGGCCCCCGCCAGGGGGTGGCAAGAACAACGCAGTGGCCAGGACGCTTGCCTGGCCACCGGAGACTGATATGGAAAAGCGCAAAGAACTCTACGCGGGCAAGGCCAAGTCCGTTTTCACCACCGACGACCCCGAGCGGTTCGTGCTGGTGTTCCGTGATGACACCTCGGCCTTTGATGGCCAGAAGAAAGAACAGCTCAATCGCAAGGGCATGGTGAACAATCGCTTCAATGCCTTCATCATGGAAAAGCTGGAGGCGGCCGGCGTGCCCACCCACTTCGACCGGCTGCTGTCGCCGACGGAATCCCTGGTCAAGAAACTGGAGATGATCCCCGTTGAGTGCGTGGTCCGGAACGTCTCCGCGGGCAGCCTGTGCCGTCGCCTGGGGGTGGAAGAGGGGCAGGACCTGAATCCGCCCACCTACGAGCTGTTCCTCAAGAATGACGAGCTGCACGACCCCATGGTCAACGAATCCCTCGCGGCAACCTTCGGCTGGGCGAAGCCGGAGGAGCTGGAAGAGATGAAGCGACTGACCTACGAAGTCAACAGCGTGCTTAAGTCCCTGTTTGCCGATGCCGGCATGCTGCTGGTGGATTACAAGCTGGAGTTTGGTCGTTGTGAAGGGCGTATTGTGCTGGGAGACGAGTTCAGTCCCGACGGTTGCCGTATCTGGGACCGCGAGACCCGCAAGAAGATGGACAAGGACCGGTTCCGCCAGGGGCTCGGCGAGGTGATCGAGACCTACGAGGAAGTGGGGCGCCGCCTCGGCATCAGCTTCGACTAAACTCACTGAATGGGGGCCTCTGGAGGCCTCCATTTATATAGGTTGTCTACTACCGACCACAGGGGAGCCTTCCATGAAAAAACTGATACCCGCCGCAACCGCTTGCCTCTTTGTCGCCGCTCCGGTGGCACAGGCCGATGTCATGGGGATCGGCGCCACCATCGGCTATTGGGATTCCGATCTGTCCGGCACCGCCGCCAGCGGTTCCGACCGGGTGGACGTGGAGAACGAGCTGGACCTCAGCAACAACGATGAGGTGAACCTCAGCGCCTTCCTGGAGCATCCGGTGCCGCTGCTTCCCAACGTTCGCCTGAGCTATGTCCGTATCGACCAGACCGGCCGTGGCGAACTGAGCTCCGGTTTTGACGGCGTGCCTGCCGGGGTGCCGGTGGATTCGGAGCTGGACTGGCGGCAGACGGACCTCACCCTGTACTACGAGATCCTGGATAACTGGGTGAACCTGGATCTGGGCCTCACGGCTCGCGACCTGGACGCCGAGCTGGAAGTCAGTGATGAGGCCGGTCTCACCCGCAGCACGACCGACGTGGATGCGGTCGTTCCCATGGTCTACGCCGCCAGTCGTTTTGACCTGCCGTTGACCGGCCTGTCCGTGGGCGTCAGTGGGAACCTGGTCAGTTACGGTGGTGATTCTCTGTACGACTATGACCTCTTTGGCCAGTACCAGATCTACGGCGTACAGGTTCGTGCCGGCTACCGGGAAATGGCGGTTGATTACGAAGACGGCGATGACAGCCTGGATATCGACGTGGGCGGTCCCTTCGCCAGTGTCGGCTTCAACTTCTGATTTGGATGCCCGCCTGTCCGACCTGACCGCTGGGCAGGCGGAAGACTAGAACAGGGACAGAACCTTGAAACTGCTTGTTACCGGTACCGCCGGATTCATTGGATTCCACCTTGCCCGTCGTCTGCTGGAACGCGGTGACGAGGTGATCGGTGTTGACAACGTCAACAGCTATTACGACACCAACCTCAAGGAAGCCCGGCTGGACCGGCTTCGGGACCATCACGGATTTACCGAGGTTCGCCAGGACATTGCAGACCGGGCCGCCATGGAAGCCCTGTTCCGGCAGCACCAGCCCCAGCGGGTCGCCCATATGGCTGCCCAGGCCGGCGTCCGCTATTCCATTGAGAATCCCCACGCCTATGTGGACAGCAACATGGTGGGGTTCATGAATATCCTGGAAGGGTGTCGCTACAACAGGGTGGAGCACCTGGTCTATGCGTCCAGCAGCTCCGTGTATGGCGCCAATGAGACCATGCCGTTTTCGGTCCAGGACAATGTGGACCATCCGGTCAGCCTGTATGCGGCCTCGAAGAAGGCCAACGAGCTGATGGCCCACACCTACAGCCACCTGTACCAGCTTCCCACCACCGGGCTTCGCTTCTTTACGGTGTATGGCCCCTGGGGGCGCCCGGACATGGCGCCGTTCATCTTCACCCGTAAGATTCTTGCCGGCGAGCCCATCGACGTTTTCAATTTTGGTCACCACAAGCGGGATTTCACCTATATTGATGATATTGTCGAAGGTGTGATCCGCACACTGGATCATGTGGCCCGCTCCAATCCAGACTGGAATGGACTGGAACCGGATGCCGCCAGCAGCAAGGCGCCATACCGGCTCTACAATATTGGCAGCAATAACCCGGCGGAACTGGCCCGTTTCATTGAGATTATCGAACAGGAAACCGGCAAGACCGCCGAAAAGAACTACCTGCCCATGCAGCCGGGGGATGTACCTGCTACCTACGCCGATGTGGATTCACTGATCAGGGACGTGGGTTACCACCCGCAAACCTCGCTGGAGGATGGTCTGTCGCGGTTTGTTGCCTGGTATCGTGAGTTCTACGGCGTCTAGCTGAGCTTCCGGATTGTCATCGGCGGAGCGGACGCCCGAACAGAATCGGGAGGACACCGGTGATTGGTCCCCAGCTTGCTGATGAAAACCTGATCGAGTCGTTCCGCATGCACGCCCGCTGGCAGGAGCCCGCGGAACTGCATGAGCGTGACGGCATGTTGATGATCGCCGGGTGCAACAGTCGCCCGGGGCTCTACCGCAATTGCGCCCTGCGGCTGGACCCGTCCGTGCCGGCGGGGAAAGCCTTTGAGCAGGCCATGCGGTTCTTCGGGTCCCGGGAGCGGGGGTTTACCCTGGTCACCCGCAAACGCTTCGACGAGGATATGGAAAAACTGCTGGCGGATGCCAGCATCTTCCCCCGGGGCAGCGCCCCCTGCATGATCATCAATCGTGAACTGGAGCCGGCGCCCCTGCCCGAGGGGGTCTATACGGTCGCCATCACCGATCAGGAGCAGTTACGGGACAGCGTCCAGGTGAACATGGAGGCGTACCCGAGGCTGGGCATGGCAGCGGAGGAGGTGGCTGCCTTCTTCCAGCACGGTGATCGGGTCATGGGGGACAGTGTCAGCGGCCTGGTCGCCTACAAGGACGGCGTCCCCCTGGCCACGGCAATGACCTATGTCACTGGGCCATCCGCCGGTATCTACTGGGTGGGTACCGTGGCCGCCGCCGAACGCCAGGGCCTGGCCGGTGCCTGCACCCGCCTGGCCGTCAACGCCGGATTCGAGCGGGGTGCCCGCGTTGTCACCCTCCAGGCCAGCCCTTTCGGCCTGCCGGTCTACCAACGTCTGGGTTTCCAGAACTATGACGGACTCAGCTTTTACTTTTTTGGTCGTTCGCAGGTCAGTTGACCTCTGGTCCGGCGCACGTCGGCAGAGCCGCAAATAAAAAGCCCCCGAACGTTTCCGCTCGGGGGCTTTTCAGTATCTGGTAGGACCAGGCAGATTTGAACTGCCGACCTCTGCCATGTCAAGGCAGCGCTCTAACCAACTGAGCTATGGTCCTGTGTGCAACGGGGTGGAAATATACTGATCCCGGCCCGGTTGGTCAACCATTTCCCGGGACTTTTTGTTGTCTTTCTCAGCCCTGGCTGGTGGCCCGGATGCGGGCGATGCGGCGGGCCCGGGCGGACTTGCGCAGCCGGCCGCGGAGGGCCTTGGACAGCACGGTCCAGCGGTTGATCAGCAGGGCCAGCAGGATGACCCCACAGCCGGCAATCTGGGTGGGGGTCATGGTCTGGCTGAACCAGACCCAGGCCAGCAGGGCGACCCAGACCGGTTCCAGGATCAGGATCACCACACCGTGGCTGTGGGCGGACAGACTCTGGGCGTAGGTCTGCAGCAGGAAGCGGAAGGCGGTACCGATGGTGGCACTGGCCACCAGCCACATCATCAGGGTGCCGGTGAAGTTGGCGAACGTGGGCGCCCATTCTTCGAAGAACAGGGAAATAATGCCGGTCAGCACCCCCGCCGTGGTCATGCTCAGGGCGGTCAGGGGCAGGGCGGGCACCCGTTCCCGGATAACGGTCTCGCCCTTGCGGGTGACCTCGGTGCGGGTGTTGGCGGTACGGGAGGTCAGGATGTAGGAAATGGCGAAGATGAAGGATGCCGCCACAAACAGCAACTGGCCTTTCTCCGGGCGGAAGCCGTTCTCCAGGGACAGCAGGGCCAGCCCGCAGACCGCCACGGGAATCGCCAGCCAGGTACTCATTGGCTGTTCCTCGCGGAAGAAGATCCGGGCGATGGCGGGGACGATGACCACCGCCAGGCTGACAATGAAGGCGGCCTCACCCAGGTTCACACCCAGCCAGATGCCCATGACCCAGCAACTCATGGCGGAGCCGAACACCAGGCCCACCCGCGCGCCGCGCAGCATCTGCCGGAACTCCAGCCGGGGCAGTTGCCGCCGGGCAAAAAATGCCAGCAGGGCGCCGGCCATCAGGAAACGCAGGGACATGAACATCAGTGGCGGCATCAGCAGCACGGCTTCCTTGGAAAAAGCCCAGCTGAAAGCCGCCAGCAGGGTAACGAAGACGAGGTATAGATCCGATTTGTGGGTGTCAGAAAGGGCCATGGGAACGCGGTTATCCGGAAATCAGGGCGCGGAGTTTAGCATGCTCATGACCCCGGTCCTAATCGTACTAACCCGGAGATCGGGGCAGGACGCCCCTAGAACCAGCCGTTGTCCTCGATAGCCTCGAACTCGAACCGCAGGTGCACCTCGTCCCCGACCATCAGCGGGTCCAGGGCGTAGGTCATGCCCCACTGGCTGCGCTCGATGGTGGTGCTGGCCGAGACCCCCAGGGTGTATTCCTCGTGGCCGATCGGGTATTCCCCCGCCTTGTTCAGGGTGATGTCCAGGGTGACCGGGTGGGTTTCCCCCAGCAGGGTCAGGTCGCCGGTGAGCTTGCCGGTGTTCTCGCCGGTGCTCTCGAAATCCGTCACCTCGAAAGTGATCTCCGGGTAGCGGTCACTGTGCAGGAAGTCGTCCTTGCGCAGGTGCTCGTCACGTTTCTCGTGGTTGGAGAACACGCTGGCACTCTGGATGACCACCTTACCCGAGGGTATATCCCGGGCCTCCGCGTCGTATTCAAACTGCCCCTTGCCCTCCAGGAACATGCCGATAACCGGTGCGTACCCCAGGTGGTTCACTTCAAAGGTGGCTGAGAAGTGCTCATCGTCGATCTTGTAGCCCTTGGGCTCCGCGAGGGCGGTGTTGGTGCCCAGGGTGAGGGCCAGGGCAGCCAGGCCGGCGGTCAGGTGATGTGGGGTCTTCCATTGAATGTTCATGTCGGGCTCCTTGTTGATGCATGCCGGTACAGGTAATGAATATCGATGGCGAAGGACCCGGCCAGCAGGACCAGCGCCACTATAAGCGTAGCATGGGCAAACAGATCCGGCGTGACCGGCAGCAGCGCCACCATCAGCGTCACCAGTTGCCAGACGCACACGGTCTTGCGCCGGAAGCTCTCCGGCAGGGGCCCATTCAGCCACTCCCAGTGCCAGCCTGCCATGACAAAGCCGTAACGCATCAGGCCGATCAGCAGTACCCAGGCCCCGGCCTTTCCCAGTACCATCAGGGCGATACACAGCATCAGAATGAAGAAGGCGTCCAGTTCCATGTCGAAACGGGCGCCGAATCGACTGGCGGTGCCGGTCCGGCGGGCCACATAGCCGTCGAAGCCGTCCATGACCAGTGCGGCCAGGCACAGCAGGGCGTAGGGCCAGGCCATGCGCTGTAGCAGCTCGGGGTGGAAGGTCAGGCTGGCCAGGAACAGTACCAGCACGGCCCGGCCCAGGGTGACCCGGTCTGCGGGGCCGAACCGGCTGCGGCTCAGGGTCAGGCCGGTGATCAGCAACAGGGCCAGTGCGAGGTAAAGCAACCCGCCCATGGCCAGGGGCAGGGGGGAAAGTCCCAGGGTCAGGGTGCATAGCGCCAGCAGCCCGGCCAGCCCCAGGCCGGCCAGGATCAGATCCCGCCAGGGTACCCTGGCCAGGATGTTGGAGTGCAGGGGTGAATCCATACCCGGTACCTGTCGTAAGCTATGCTGACTATTGATAATACCCGGCTGCCGGGGCTTTGGATCAGTGGCGTTTTCTGGTCCTCGGCGCCGGTCTTCATCCTTCAGCATGGAGCGATCATGGCATCACCGTCAACGGAAACCTCTCCCGCCTTCTGGTCCCTCGGCAATGGTCTTGGGGAGCTTGCGGACGGGCTGGTGGGCCACCATGACGACCAGACTTCCTGGGTGGAGGTGGAAACCGTGTATTCCGCCATCAGCCGGGGCACCGAGGCCCTGGTCTTCAACGGTCAGGTGCCGGAATCCGAGTACCAGCGCATGCGTGCGCCGTTCCAGCAGGGGGATTTCCCCGGCCCGGTGCGTTTCGGCTATATGAATGTGGGCAGGGTGACCACCGGACCGGACAGTCTCGAGGGTCAGTACGTGTTCTGCCTGTTCCCGCACCAGCGCCGTTACCGTGTGCCGGTGTCGGCGGTCACCCCATTGCCCACAGCGGTTCCGCCGGAACGGGCGGTGCTGGCCGCCAATATGGAAACCGCCATCAATGGCCTCTGGGACGGGGCTCCCCTGGTGGGTGACCGTATCGCGGTGGTCGGCTGCGGTGTGGTGGGCTGCCTGGTGGCCTGGCTGGCTGCCCGCATCCCCGGAACCCGGGTGGTTGCGGTGGATCCCAACCCCCATCGCCAGCCGGTGCTGGCATCGCTGGGTGTGGAGTGTGTCACCACGCTGGAGCGGGATGACCACGACCTGGTGTTCCATACCAGTGGCCATCCCTCCGGTCTGGAAACCGCCCTGTCGGTAGCGGGCAACGAGGCCCGTATCATCGAGATGAGCTGGTACGGTCGACAGGCGGTGCCGGCGTCGCTGGGCGGGACCTTCCATTCCCGCCGGCTGACACTGCGCTCCAGCCAGGTGGGGCAGATCAGCCCCCGCCAGGCGTCGCGCTGGACCCATGGCAACCGCATGACCCTGGCCCTGTCCATGCTGGCGGAGCCGGCCCTGGACGCACTGATCACCGGCGAGAGCGCCTTCGAGGACCTGCCGACGGTAATGCCGGAACTCGCGGGCGGTGCCTCCGATACCCTTTGCCACCGTATCCACTACTGATGAACCCAAGGAACGATTATGTACACACTCACCGTTCGCGATCACGTCATGATTGCCCACAGCTTCCGGGGCGAGGTGTTTGGCCCGGCCCAGCAGCTCCACGGGGCGACCTACACCGTGGATGTGGGCTTTGAACGCCCGGCCCTGGACCAGAACGACCTGGTGGTGGATATCGGCCTGGCCAGCGAGGCCCTGGCCCATATGCTGGCTCCGATCAACATGCAGAACCTGGATGAGATGGATCGATTCGAGGGGCGCAATACCACCACCGAGTTTATGGCCCGGTATATCTTCGACCGCATGGCCGAGGCGATCCGGGATGGCGTCCTGGGCCATGGCGCCCGGGAACTGACCGGCTTGGTAGTCACCCTGTCGGAATCCCATGTCGCCTGGGCGAGCTATCGTGACACCCTCTGACCCCGGCTGGGCGGTATTCGTCCCCGGGGACCCGGGGCAGCTCACCGGTGGCTATGGCTATGTCCGTGAACTGGTCGAGGGTCTGGATCGACTGGGGCAGCCCATAACCCTGCAGGGATTGCCCGGACGTTTCCCCCGGGTGGACCAGCAGGCCAGGGATGCCCTGGACGGGGCCCTGTCCCGATTGCCGGACGGCACCACGGTCATCATCGATGGCCTGGCCCTGGGCGGTTGCCCGGAGGCCGCGGAACGGCACTGCCACCGCCTGCACCTGGTGGCCCTGGTCCATCACGCGCTGGCGGACGAGACGGGCCTGGGCAAGGCGGACCGCCAGCACTTCCTGGCCACCGAGCGTCGGGCCCTGGCCGCGGTCGACCGGGTTATCACCACCAGCGAGTCGACGGCACGGGGGCTGGGCAGGTTCAATGTGCCCGCCAGCCGGGTTGCCGTGGTGCGGCCGGGCGTGCGTCCCCCGGTCAAGTCATCAGAGCATGGGGCCGTCACCGACGGCCTCCATATCCTGTGCCTGGCACACCTGTCTCCCCGCAAGGCGCAACACCATCTGGTGGAGGCCCTGTCCAGGCTGTCGGCTGACGGCTGGGAGTGCGAGTTGGCGGGCTCCGCCGACCGTGATCCGGACTACGCCCGCACCGTCATGTCGATGATCCGGGAACAGGGGCTTTCCGACCGGGTACGGGTAACTGGTGAGCTGTCCGGGCCAGCACTGGAACAGGCCTTCCATCGCGCCAACCTGTTTGTACTGCCCTCCCTGTACGAAGGCTATGGCATGGTCATCGACGAGGCCCTGGCCCATGGCCTGCCGGTCATCGCCTCCAACGGTGGGGCGCTGGCGGACACGGCGGATCGCCCGGGGTGCGTCACCTATCCGGCGGGGGAAGTGGACGCCCTGACGGCCCTGATCCACGAACGACTGCAATATCCCCACCGATTGATGCAACAACAGCAGGCCGCCCGACAGAGCGCCCGGGCACTGCGAACCTGGGACCAGGCAGCCAGGGAATTCCAACAGGCCATTGCCGGTAGCCTGCCGGCAGGCAGTGACTTCGACGCAAGCTGGCTTGCCCTGCGGGAACCGGCGGACCATGCCGCCCGCTCCACAACCCTTACCGACCAGGCGGTGGCATGGCTTCAGGACCGGAACTCGCCGGTGGTCGCGGATATCGGCGCGGGCACCGGCTCCAACTGGCGATACCTGTCCCGGGCCCTGGAGGCCCGGTCCGTGGGACATTACCAATGGCACCTGTTCGAGCAGGACGCGGTCCTGGTGGATGGCGCTGGTGTGGCCGGCTCCGCTCATCAGGTGCATGTCCAGCGGCTGGAGGCGGGCAATATGGACGACCTGTTGCCCACCCCCCTGGATCTGCTGACTGCATCGGCGCTGATCGACCTGGTCTCCCGGCCCTGGCTGGAGGCGCTGGCCTCTGCGGTGGCCCGTCGACGGGCGGCGGTGCTGGTGGTGCTGTCCTATGCGGGCCGGTTCCGGCTGATGCCTGAGCATGAGGCGGATGAGGATCTGCGCCAACAGGTCAACCAGCACCAGCATGGCGACAAGGGCACCGGCGCCGCCTGCGGACCGGAGGCGAGCGACTGTCTGGCGCAGGCCCTGGAGGCCCGGGGCTACGCCGTCCACCGTGACAGCAGCCCCTGGCACCTGGATGGCAGGCACAGGGAATTGCAGAAAGCCCTGATGGAGGGTTGGGTGGAGGCCGCCAGGGCACAATTGGCCTCCGGTAAAGAGGAGTCGGGGTGGCTGGACCAGTGGCTGGCCGATCGGTTCCGGCAGGTGGACGAAGGAACCCTGGTGATCGAGGTGGACCATATCGACCTGCTTGGGCTTCCCCCATCATGAAGGCCGGCAGCCGCCTGCTGGTACGCTGGCTGGCCACCCTGGCCCTCCTGGGGCTGGTGCTCTGGCTGGTGGATGTCGGGGCCATCCTGGCACAACTTTCTTCCGTGGACCTGCCCTGGTTACTGCTGGCCCTGGCGATCACGCCGCTGCAGGTGGTGGTATCCGCCTGGCGGTGGTGTTACACGGTGTCGCGGCTGGGGGAGCAGTTGCCGTTGGGGCATGCCATCCGGGAGTACTACCTGGGCACCCTGGTCAACCAATTGGTACCGGGTGGCGTGGTAGGCGATGCCGGTCGCGCCCTGCGTCATCGCCGGAACACGGGGCGGACCGCGACTGCCATCCACGGGGTCATGATCGAGCGGTTCTCGGGCCAACTGGTGCTACTGCTGCTGGCGATAGTGTTGATCGCGCTCTGGCTGCCCCTGCCGACACCTCCGATGCCTGGCCTGTTCCTGGTTCCCGGCGTGCTGGTGGTCGCGCTGCTGGCCTGGTCCCTGTTACAGGCGCCCCCGGTCCGGGCCTGGTGGCAGAGTTTCCGGAGTGACCTGTGGCGGGCATTGCTGGCTCCCTCAGTGCTGCCCGTCCAGCTTGGCTCGTCCCTGGTGGTGATTGGCAGCTACCTGCTGGTGTTCTGGTGCCTGGCCATGGGCATCGGGCTGGAGATCGCCCGGTCCGCTCCCTGGCTGCTGGTGGCCCTGTGCACCGTGTTGCTGATGGCCATGGTGGTGCCCCTGACTATCTCGGGCTGGGGCGTTAGGGAAGGGGCGGCGGCCCTTATCTGGCCCCTGGCGGGCCTGGACCCGGAGCAGGGCGTGGCGCTGGCGGTCAGTTACGGGCTGCTGGTGCTGGTGTCGGCGCTGCCTGGAGTGCTGTTCCTGTTCAGTGGCCGGAAAAATCCAGGTCGAACAGCATATCGCTGCCCAGATTGACCATGGTTGCGTGGGGACGAAGGGCATCTGCCAGGCTGTCGATCTCGGGTAGCTGGAAAGCAGGCTGGCCGCTGCCGATGATCATTGGGGATACCAGCACATGCAGCCGATCCACCAGTCTGGCCCCCAGGAAGGTGGATACCGTCTGGCCGCCGCCCTCCACGAAAATCCGCTGCAATCCCAGGCGACGCAGGACATCGAGCACCTCCCGGGGATTGATCGGGCCATTCTCATCCCTCAGGCAGGGGATCTCAGTCACGCCGGATACCAGGGTGGATGGCAGTGATGCCGGGTCAAGGCGCCCGGCCACCAGGCGCAGGGTCGGCGCTGCCTCATCGGTGAACAGGTGATGGCTGTCGGGCACCCGCCGGTGGCGATCCACCAGCACCCGTACCGGGTTGGGCCCCCGGGCCAGGCGAACGGTGAGGCGGGGGTTGTCGGCGCTGGCGGTGCCGGAGCCCACCAGCACGGCATCCGACACCGCCCTCAGGCGATGCAGGTGAAGCAGGCCGTCGGGGCCATTGATATACCGCGACTTGCCGGTGATGGTGGCAATACGCCCGTCCAGGCTCTGGCCCATCTGGGCCACCAACTGTAGCTGGCCTTCCGGCAATGGACGCACCAGGGGGCGGAACAGGTGCAGCAACTGGCGGGCCTGGTCCGCTTCGGTGGGGGTGGCCGTGTCCGGCCAGCGACCATTGTCATCATCCGGCTGTTGCCGTTGTTGTAGTATCAACTGCCAGGCCTGGTCTGGAGTCATCGGTACCTCAGTATCCTCGATCCGTTTGTGTCCCTGTGACATATTTACGCAACAATCGGCGATTGATTCACTGTAGAGACATAAACCTGTCCATACCAATGGAAATGCCCCATCTGACCGGGTTGTAATCAAGGCCTGAGGCCGCCAGTCACCGGGAACCTTGACCGGGTTATCGCGGAACGCCACGGTAAAGGATAAAGTAGGAAGTCGTCGTCCTTTGACGGGGCGGAAACTGGGGCCGGATTATCGGCAGGAGTAACCCGCATGCGCTACATGGAAACCTTCTGGCAGAGACTCAAAGAGGCCCGGGAAGCCAGACAGCTATCCCGCCGTGATCTGGCGGAACTGTGCGATGTGGACCTGGCGGTGGTCACACGGTGGGAGCATGTGGACGCACGCCAGCGCCTCTATCCGGCGGTGGATGAGTTGATCGACCTGTGCCGGCACCTGGACGTGCCACTGGATTCACTGCTGGACCCGGAAATGATGGTGAACCCGGGGCAGCTTCAGTTGCCCGGGCTGGCGTTTTCCAATACCGATGAACTGACCGGCGCCCTGGATGAGCTTGAGCGCCAGTTCCAGCGCATCCAGCCGTCGGAGGAAGAGGCGGAACTGCTGCGCCGGTACCGAAACAGCACGGACGAAAACCGGCGCATGATCTTCCAGCTACTGGGTCGTTAGGACCTTACTTCTTCTTTTCCTTGTTCTTCTTGTACACGTTCTCGTAGACGTAGTTCGTTGCGTCCACAAAACCCTCGATGGAACCGCAGTCAAAGCGCTTGCCCTTGAACTGGTAGGCCAGCACACAACCGTTTTTCGCCTGTTCCAGCAGGGCGTCGGTGATCTGCACCTCGCCGTTCTTGCCGGGCTTCGTGTTCTCGATGATCTCGAAGATGTCCGGAGTCAGGATATAACGGCCGATAATGGCCAGGTTGGACGGGGCCTTGTCCGGTGACGGCTTCTCCACCATGTCGGTGATGCGGTACAGGCCGTCCTTCATGGGCTCGCCGGCGATCACGCCGTACTTGTGGGTCTCGTCCTTGGGCACTTCCTCGATGGCCACGATGGAGCAGCGGAACTGCTTGTACAGTTTGGCCATCTGGGCCAGCACACCGTCCTCGCCTTCCGGTACCACACAGAAGTCGTCCGCCAGCACCACGGCAAAGGGGCTGTCGCCCACCAGGTTGCGGCCGGTGAGGATAGCGTGGCCCAGGCCCTTCATCTCGTTCTGGCGGGTGAAGGCAAAGGTGTTGTTGTTGATCAGGTCGCGGATGGAGGTCAGCAGGTCTTCCTTGCCGGTGCCGGCAATCTGGTGCTCCAGCTCGTAGCTGATATCAAAATGATCCTCGATGGCCCGTTTGCCGCGCCCGGTGACAAACCCGAATTCCGTGATACCGGCCGCCGAGGCCTCCTCAACCCCGTACTGCACCAGGGGCTTGTTGACAATCGGCAGGATTTCCTTGGGCATGGCCTTGGTGGCGGGCAGGAAGCGGGTTCCATAGCCGGCAACGGGGAAGAGGCATTTTTTGATCATCGATATCGTCCTTAGTGTCAGTTTCCTGAAGATGAGATAACGCATGTCCTGGCAATCAGAAAGCATGCCAAGTGTAACCAAGATACCGTTACAAAGGGAAACATCAGCGGGTTATGGGAATTATACGGTTTCTCCATGGATTGGCGAAGGATCGGGTTCTGTTGGCCGCGCCCGTTACGCACAACGCTGGTGCGTTCAGGGTGTTGTTGACAAACCGGCGGGTACTTCAGGTCATTATTGTTGACAATAACGGTCGTCGGGCGTATTTTTCTGACCATATTCGTATGGATTGTCGACAATGAATAGGATCGCCGCCCTCCCACAGTCCCTGACCCGCGCCGACGAGGCCTTCGATTGTCTGCAAACGGCGATCGTCAAGGGGGACCTGGCGCCCGGTGAAAAGATCGGTGAGGTAGAGCTGTGTGCCCGCTTCAACCTGACCCGGGGACCGCTACGGGAAGCCTTGGGCCGGCTGGAATCCCGGGGCCTTCTGGTGCGCCGCCCCCATGCCGGCGTCAAGGTGGTCTCCGTCAGCGCCGAGGAACTGATGGAGCTGTACCGCATCCGGGAAGTGATGGAAGGCCTCGCCGCCCGCCAGGCCGCCGAGCGCATGACCGACCAGGAAATCGCCGACCTGCAGGCCACCCTCGATGCCCATGAAACCATGATCGAGGAAGCCCATGGCCAGGCCTACTACCAGGCCGAGGGCGACTACGACTTCCATCACCGCATTGCCACCGGCAGCCGTAATGCCAAACTCGCGCAAATGCTGCTGGGTGATCTTTACTACATGGTGCGCATGTACCGATACCGGCTGAGCACCTCCAGTGGCCGGCCGCACCGCGCCCTGGGGGAACACCGCCGCATTGTCGAGGCCATTGCCCAGCGGGACGGCGAGCTAGCGGAATTCCTGATGAAACGCCACATCAACGCCGCGCGCCAGAATATCGAACGCAAGATTACCGAGGGCGAGATTTCGTTCTGAGCCGACCCGATCATCCGTTAATAAGAGGAATGCCCCCATGTCCCAGAAACTGTCCCCCGGCGCCCGCTTCCGCAAGGCGCTGAAAGACAACCAGCCGCTGCAGATTGTCGGCACCATCAACGCCTATTCCGCCATGATGGCCGAGCGGGTAGGGCACCAAGCCATCTACCTGTCCGGCGGCGGCGTGGCCAATGCCTCCTTTGGCTTGCCGGACCTGGGCATGACCACCATGAATGACGTGGTGGAGGATGCCCGTCGCATCACCGCCGCCACCGACCTGCCGCTGCTGGTGGATATCGACACCGGCTGGGGCGGGGCCTTCAACATTGCCCGCACCATCCGGGAGATGGAACGGGCCGGCGTGGCCGCCATCCATATTGAAGACCAGGTGGCCCAGAAGCGTTGCGGCCATCGCCCCAACAAGGAAATCGTCTCCAAAGAGGAGATGGTGGACCGTATCAAGGCCGCTGCCGACGCTCGCCAGGACGACGACTTCTTTATCATGGCCCGCACCGATGCTTTCCAGAAGGAAGGGCTGGACGCGGCCATCGATCGCGCCAGGGCCTGCATCGAGGCTGGTGCCGACGGTATCTTTGCAGAGGCGGTCCACGAGCTGTCCGACTACAAGGCCTTCGCCGAGGCGCTGGATGTGCCCATCCTGGCCAACATCACCGAGTTTGGTGCCACGCCGCTGTACAACAAGTCCGAACTGGCTGACGCCGGTGCCGGCATGGTGCTCTATCCTCTGAGCGCCTTCCGTGCCATGAACAAGGCAGCCCTGATGGTGTATGAGAACATCCTGGAGAAGGGCGACCAGAAGGATGTGGTGGACAGCATGCAGACCCGCGCCGAACTCTACGACTTCCTGAACTACCATGACTTCGAACAGAAACTGGACGAACTCTTCGCCCAGAAAAACAACTGATCACTGCCGACAACGAGATTCGATGAGGAGATGACCCATGGCTGAAGCAAAGAAACTCGGAGGCGCCGGCCTGCGTGGCCAGGTAGCCGGTGAAACCGCCCTGTGTACCGTGGGCAAGTCCGGTGCCGGCCTGACCTATCGCGGCTATGAGATTGCGGACCTGGCGGAAAAGGCCCAGTTCGAGGAAATCGCCTACCTGCTGCTGCGGGGCAAACTGCCCAACCGCAAGGAGCTGGACGAGTACAAGCAGAAGCTGCAAAGCCTGCGTGGCCTGCCGGACGCCCTCAAGGCGGTTCTCGAGCAGATCCCCAAGAATGCCCACCCCATGGACGTGATGCGCACCGGCTGTTCCATGCTGGGCAACCTGGAGACCGAGCAGGACTTCAGTGAGCAGGACGACAAGATCGACCGCATGCTGGCGGTGTTCCCGTCCATCATCACCTACTGGTACCGCTTTGCCCACGAGGGCGTGCGTATCGAGACCGAGAGCGACGTGGACTCCATCGGCGGCCACTTTCTGGAGTTGCTGCACGGCAAGAAACCCAGCGAGCTGCACGAGAAGGTGATGAACGTGTCCCTGATCCTGTACGCGGAGCACGAGTTCAACGCCTCCACCTTCAATGCCCGGGTGTGTGCCTCCACTCTGTCGGATATTCACAGCTGCGTGACCGGCGCCATTGGCACCCTGCGCGGTCCGTTGCATGGTGGTGCTAACGAGGCGGCCATGGAGCTGATCCAGAAGTTCCAGACCCCGGACGAGGCAGAGAAAGGTCTGCTGGGCATGCTGGAGCGCAAGGACAAGATCATGGGCTTCGGTCACGCCATCTACAAGGAGTCCGACCCCCGCAACGCGATCATCAAGCAGTGGTCGAAGAAGCTGGCGGAGGAGGTGGGCGACACCGTGCTCTACCCGGTCTCCGTGCGCTGCGAGGAAGTGATGTGGCGGGAGAAGAAGCTGTTCTGTAACGCGGATTTCTTCCATGCTTCTGCCTATCATTTCATGGGCATTCCCACCGAGCTGTTCACCCCCATCTTCGTGATGTCCCGGGTGTCCGGCTGGACGGCCCATGTGAAGGAGCAGCGGGAAAACAACCGGATTATCCGTCCCAGCGCCGATTACACTGGGCCAGCGGACTCGAAGTGGGTGCCGATTGATGAGCGCCCGTAGCACTGCATAGATGAGGCGTTGACACCAAGGCTGGCGACAACAAGTGACCCTCCCCTCGAGGGAGGGGAAGATCGCAGCACCAAAGTCTGCCTTTTTTACCCCCTCTCCCTTGAGGGGAGAGGGCCGGGGAGAGGGTGGAGAGTCCAGCACCAGAGTACGCCATTTTCCCCCTCTCCCTAACCCTCTCCCTCCAGGGGAGAGGGAACAAAAAACGAACACAGCATTCCGAGAGAGCCCCCACAAAATGAACACCCAATACCGCAAGAACCTACCAGGCACAGATCTGGACTATTTCGATACCCGCCAGGCCGTGGAAGACATCCAGCCAGGCGCCTACGACACTCTGCCGTACACCTCCCGCATCCTGGCGGAACAACTGGTGCGCCGCTGTGATCCGGCCGCCCTGACCGATTCCCTCAAGCAACTGATCGAGCGCAGGCGGGACCTGGACTTTCCTTGGTATCCGGCGCGGGTGGTGTGCCATGACATCCTGGGCCAGACCGCCCTGGTGGACCTGGCCGGCCTGCGGGACGCCATCGCCGAGAAGGGCGGTGATCCCGCCAAGGTGAACCCGGTGGTGCCCACCCAGCTGATCGTCGACCATTCCCTGGCGGTGGAGCACGCCGGTTTCGAGAAGGACGCCTTCGAGAAGAACCGGGAGATCGAGAACCGCCGCAACGACGACCGTTTCCACTTCATCGACTGGACCAAGACCGCGTTCCGTAATGTGGACGTGATCCCTCCTGGCAACGGCATCATGCACCAGATCAACCTGGAGAAGATGTCGCCGGTGATCCAGAACCGTCCGGACGGCGAGGGCAGGCATGTGGCCTTCCCGGACACCTGTGTGGGCACCGACAGCCACACCCCGATGGTGGATGCCCTGGGCGTTATTTCCGTTGGTGTGGGCGGCCTGGAAGCGGAGAGCGTCATGCTCGGCCGCGCCTCCATGATGCGCCTGCCGGACATCGTGGGCGTGGAACTGAAGGGCAAGCTGAAGCCAGGTATTACCGGCACCGATATGGTTCTGGCCATTACCGAGTTCCTGCGTAAGGAACGGGTGGTGGGCGCCTACCTGGAATTCTACGGTGAAGGCGCCGACAGCCTGACCGTGGGCGACCGGGCCACCATCTCCAACATGACTCCGGAGTATGGCGCCACCGCCGCGATGTTCTACATCGACGACCAGACCATCGATTACCTCAAGCTCACCGGTCGTGAAGACGAGCAGGTGGCCCTGGTTGAGAAGTATTCAAAGCACACCGGCCTGTGGGCGGACGACCTGAAAACCGCCGAATACGAGCGGGTGCTGACCTTTGACCTGAGCCAGGTGGAGCGCACCCTGGCGGGCCCGTCCAACCCCCATGCTCACCTGCCCACCGCGAAGCTGGCGGAGAGCGGCATTGCCGGTCAATGGGAAGAGGAAGAGGGCAAGATGCCGGATGGCGCCGTCATCATTGCGGCCATCACCAGCTGTACCAACACCAGTAACCCCCGCAACATGGTGGCCGCCGGCCTGATCGCCCGTAATGCCAACAAACTGGGGCTGACCCGCAAGCCGTGGGTGAAATCCTCTCTGGCGCCGGGCTCCAAGACCGTCAAGATGTACCTGGAAGAAGCCAACCTGCTGCCGGAGCTGGAAGACCTTGGCTTCGGTGTGGTCGCCTACGCCTGCACCACCTGTAATGGCATGAGCGGCGCCCTGGACCCGGTGATCCAGAAGGAAGTGGTGGAGCGTGATCTCTATGCTACGGCGGTGCTGTCCGGTAACCGCAACTTTGATGGCCGTATCCACCCCTACGCCAAGCAGGCGTTCCTGGCGTCACCGCCGCTGGTGGTGGCCTACGCGATTGCAGGTACCATCCGCTTCGACATCGAGAAGGATGTGCTGGGCCACGACCAGAACGGCAACCCGGTCACCCTGAAAGACATCTGGCCGGACGATGAAGAGATCGATGCCATCGTCAAGCAGAGCGTGAAGCCGCAGCAGTTCCGCGACACCTACATCCCCATGTTCGACCTGACCCGGGACAAGCAGGCGGCCAGCGAACCGTTGTACGAGTGGCGGCCCCAGAGCACCTACATCCGTCGCCCGCCGTACTGGGAAGGTGGCATGGTGGGTGAGAAGGCCCTCAAGGGCATGCGCCCGCTGGCGGTGCTGCCGGACAACATCACCACCGACCACCTGTCGCCGTCCAACGCCATCCTGATGGACAGTGCCGCGGGTGAATACCTGCACAAGATGGGCCTGCCGGAGGAGGACTTCAACTCCTACGCCACCCACCGGGGCGACCACCTGACCGCCCAGCGAGCCACCTTTGCCAACCCCAAGCTGTTCAACGAAATGGTGCGGGACGAGCAGGGCAACGTGGTGCAGGGCTCCCTGGCCCGCATCGAGCCGGAAGGCAAGGTCACCCGCATGTGGGAAGCCATCGAAACCTACATGGAGCGCAAGCAGCCGCTGATCATCATCGCCGGCGCCGACTATGGCCAGGGCTCCTCCCGTGACTGGGCCGCCAAGGGCGTGGCGTTGGCGGGCGTGGAGGCCATCGTGGCGGAAGGCTTCGAGCGCATCCACCGCACCAACCTCATTGGCATGGGCGTGATGCCCCTTCAGTTCCAGGAAGGCACCACCCGCAAGACCCTGGCCATCGACGGCACCGAAACCTACGATGTGGAAGGCGACGCCGCCCCGGGCGCCGAACTGACCCTGGTCATCCACCGCAAAAACGGTGATATCGACCGGGTCCCGGTCACCTGCCGCCTGGACACCGCCGAGGAAGTGGAGATCTACAAGGCCGGCGGCGTACTGCAACGCTTCGCCCAGGACTTCCTGGAAACAGAAGGCGCGGCCTGAAAGGCCCTAACCGCCAAACCCTGAGCCCTATATCCCCTCTCCCCTGGAGGGAGAGGGCCAGGGAGAGGGGGAAGGCAGGCAACTCCACAGCCCGGCCTGAACATCCCCTCTCCCTTGACGGGACCAGCGAAGCGCAGAACAGCCGCAGGCTGGCCCGAAGGGTGAGCGCCGAAGGTGCGAATAATGGGCCAGGGAGAGGGTGGAGCAGGCAAACGCCTAAGCCGAACCTATACGTCCCCTCTCCCCTGGAGGGAGAGGGCCAGGGAGAGGGGGAAGGCAGGCCACTCCATAGCCAGAACCGAACACAGGTACAAACCAGCATGAGCACAGTACCCCAGATAAAAATCCCCGCCACCTACATGCGCGGCGGCACCAGCAAAGGCGTCTTCTTCAACATCGAAGACCTGCCGGAACGCTGCCGGCAACCCGGCGAAGCCCGCGACAAACTCCTGATGCGCGTCATCGGCAGCCCAGACCCCTACGAAAAACAGATCGACGGCATGGGCTGCGCCACCTCCAGCACCAGCAAGACCGTGCTGCTGGCCAAGAGCCAGAGCGACGACCACGACGTGGACTACCTGTTCGGCCAGGTGGGCATCGACAAGGCCTTCGTGGATTGGAGCGGGAACTGCGGCAACCTCTCCGCCGCCGTCGGCCCCTTCGCCATCACCAACGGCCTGGTGGACAAAAGCCGGGTACCGGATAACGGCATCGCCACCGTCCGCATCTGGCAGGCCAACATCGCCAAGACCATCGTCGCCAAAGTGCCCATGACCAATGGCGAAGTGCAGGAAACCGGTGACTTCAAACTGGACGGCGTCACCTTCCCGGCAGCGGAAGTGGCGGTTGAATTCATGGACCCGGCCGACGGCGAAGGCGCCATGTTTCCCACCGGCAATGTGGTGGATGACCTGGAGGTACCCGGCGTGGGCACCCTCAGGGCCACCATGATCAATGCCGGCATCCCCACGATCTTTATCAATGCCGAAGACATCGGCTACCAGGGCACCGAACTGCAACCGGCTATCAACGGCGACCCGGAAGCCTTGGCCATGTTCGAAAACATCCGCGCCCATGGGGCGGTGAAAATGGGGTTGATCAAGACGCCGGAAGAAGCGGCCAACCGCGGTCACACCCCCAAGGTGGCGTTTGTGTCGAAACCCAAGGACTACATCAGCTCCTCCGGTAAGGACATCAAGGCCAGTGACGTTGATGTACTGGTCCGGGCCCTGTCCATGGGCAAGCTACACCACGCGATGATGGGGACGGCAGCTGTAGCGATTGCCACTGCCTCGGCTGTGCCTGGGACGCTGGTGAACCTTGCCGCCGGGGGAGGGGATCGCACATCTGTGACCTTCGGGCATCCTTCCGGGACATTGCAGGTTGGTGCTGAAGCTTCCCAGGTGAATGGCGAGTGGACGGCGACCAAAGCAGTTATGAGTCGTAGTGCGCGGGTGCTTATGGACGGTTGGGTTCGGGTGCCTGGGGATTCGTTCTGAGACGCTTACCAGTAGTGACTTGATTGCAGGATTGGTCTCCTGACGTGTTGCCGCCATTGCTATTTTGGGTCTGGCGGCTTTTTTGTGTTTGCGGTGAGCGAGTTGGTGGGATAGTGTCGGTCCTAACGGTTTGGTAATGTGAGCCTAGGCGAATTGAGCCGCACGCCGCAGTATTTTCATCCGGGGTGCGCGGACGACCATTTGCTTTCGAAGCAGTAGGTCGGGTATTGGACTGAAGGGGGGCTAAAGCGTCCAGGGATTGGGTGTCAGGTAGCCGGCGGGGCGGTAGCGTGGCTGGTAAAGCCTCGGTGACGGTTAAATGCGGTCGATGGGACTCACCATTCCGCGTTCATGCAGACCGACGACATGCGTGTAGATCTGCGTGGTTTCGATGGAGGTGTGGCCCAGAATCTCCTGAATGGCACGAAGGTCTGTGCCCTGCCGAAGTAGCTCGGTCGCGAAAGAATGCCTGAACGTATGGCAGGACACCCGCTTGTTGATACCCGCCTTCTGACTCGCCTGTTTGACCGACCGCTGAAGCTGACGTTCGCCGACATGATGCCTGCGCGCCGTACCGCTGCGGGGGTCAGTGGAATAAAGTCGCGCAGGAAACAGATACTGCCAGCCCAGCTCGAAAGGCGCATTCGGGTACTTTCTGGCCAGTGCGTCGGGTAGATAGACGCTGCCGTATCCGGCCTGAAGATCGCATCGATGAAGCTCCCTGACCCACCGTATCTGCTCCGCAAGGCTACTTTGCAGCCGTTCGGGCAATAACGTTCTGCGGGCTTTTCCCCCTTTGGCTTCCTGAACCCAAAGGGCCTGATTTTCGATGTCGATGTCTTTAACCCGAAGGCGAACCACCTCCATGACCCGGAGCCCGCAGCCATACATCATCTGAACCATCAGACGGTGGTTGCCATGAAGATGCACCAGCACGCGAGCCACCTCGGAACCCGAAAGCACCGTTGGCAGCTTACGACGCACAGCTGCCTTCCGGAAGCCCAGGCCAGGTATCTCCTGCCCGAGAAACTCACGAAACAAAAATACCAACGCGTTCAGCGCGGTTTTCTGCGTGTTGATTGAGCAATGCTGATCAACCGCCAGGTTGCTGAGAAAAGCCTGGATATGATGAGCATCAAGCTGATCGTGAGACTGATACTGGTTAAAACGAATAAATCGCAGGACCCAGGCGCAGTAGGTCTTCTCCGTCCGGTAGGCCAGGCCACGAGCACGGATAAACGTGCGGAGCTGGTCCATAAAGCGGGGCGATTGCGAGGATATAGGGTGTGGCACGTCCATGGCACATTTATCTCCTAATAAAGACTGTAATTTTGTACAGCACTGGCGGGCTCGACAGCGTGATCGCAGTCACGTTTTGAGCCGGGGTTGACGTTTTCTTCGGATATCCATCGGATATTCGGCCACTTTTGACGGTATATTCGAAATCTACCGACGTTTTGTCATTTTTGTCGGAACGGATATGCAGGTTGCAGGGACGGTCGTGCGCGGGCAAGGTATTGGATTGTGGAAATTTTCCCGACGTTTCCCGGGGCGGGTTCGTCCGGGCATATCGTCACTTTAGACGTAGAATAAACTGTTAGCGACTTACTGATTGGAGGAAGTGGTGACATTCGAGCTCAGTAAGATAGACTGGACAGCGATAAGCGCTATCTCGACCTTTTTAGCGGTACTTGTTGCTCTCTTTTACCAGCCTTTTTTGAACCGGCGAAAATTGAAGCTTGAGACATCAATTGTTACAAGTGGTAGGACCAACGAGCACTCCGTTGGGCTCACTGTCACGAACCTCAGTGCTGGGCCTATATGGATGGTTTCCTTTGGGTTTTTATACAAAGAGGACGATAAGGTTGTTGTTTGCTTCCTCGGCGAATCATCAACACCAAAATTGCTTCAACCTTCTGAACCAATACAATTATGTGAACCATCAATTAAGCTGAACCTGAAAAAATTCGATAGATTCTTCGCTAAGGACTCTTTCGGAAAGTTTTGGTATTTGAACAGAAAGCAGCGTCGGGAATTGGCGGAGCAAATTGAGAAGTGCCTGAGGAATAATCCGCCACAGCCAGAGATCAATTCTAAACTGGTTGCAAAGGCAAAATGATTGCGTGAGCCTGAGGCCTTCGCTAACAAGTGCATCAAATTCGTTCCGGCCCAGAGGGCCTCCACCGGACGGCTTTTTCTCCGCTTCGCTACGTAAAAGCCGCCGTTTATGCAGACGTTATATGTGCCAAAGAATGCATGGTCATTGACGTTCACTGTGGCGGATTTTAGGAAAAACCAAGAAAAAAATAGGAAAAACTATGCCATGGGTGGTGGCAATAACATCGGCAATTTTTACAGGGTTCTTAGCCTATAAAAGCCTCGGCTTTTACTATCGCTTCCGATATCAGCTTAAGGCTGCCTCTCGGGACTGGACGGCTTTTTGGGTGGATACGATATTTCTGATCTGGGTTTTATCTTTGGGTAGCGCGCCGACTTTCGTGCTAGCTCTGGCGTATCCAGAAGGAGATTTTTACCCAAGCGTTGTCGCTGTCGCCATCTTCTGGGTTTTCATTATTCGTGCTTATCTTTTGTTTAAGAAGGAGAACCCCAAAATGTATAAGGCGCTATGGGGCTCCCAAGACGAATGGAATAAAGGTAGCTAGTGGGAGTGGGAGTAAAGTAGGAGAAGAAAAGGGGCCTTTTTCTTCTTTTAGTAGCCCACGCATCGAAACCATATAACCAGTGGGTGAAGCTGACCGGTACTACGCTGCGCTACGTCCCGGCAGCTTACCCAAGGCGTTATTGGCCCGGCATTCGTGAGTTTTTAGCAGGTGGGGTGCAAAGGCCTTGGCATCGGGATTGGTTGCAAGCCCGCTCACTCTGGTGATCGCCAAGGCCGGAAAATTCGCTGTCTGGTTTGGTTGCCACAATGGTCAGCGGTGTTGGTATTCATGGTGTGCCCCAGTCGTGGGGTCGTCCGTCTCAAACGGTAATCGGGCCGGTAGCCTTTGCGTTCTGGTTCCTTTCGTCATCCGTCGAGTTGGTGCAAGCTTTCCGGGAGAGGGCATGCGGTCTGGGTTTCCAAGCTTAACCACGGTGGTGAACGGCCATTAACCAGGCGGTCAACCGGACGCCAAAAGCGTACCGCTTTTGGTTCCCTCCGCTATCGCTCCGGCGCCGGTTACCTCAGCGTTAGCAGGTAGGAAAAGGAGATTCCAAGTTTTGAATAGGTTCGCACTCACGGCACTGATTTTGTTATCAGTCTTTTCATCATTGCTGCTTGCAGATACGAAAGCCAAGCCATCGATCGAGGTTTTGTTCCATTCACAAATTAGTGCTATTGCTTCAAACGATTATCAGCAATTTCTGGAACATACTGATTCAAATTTTCGGAAAGCCATCAGTGCAGAGCAGTTCGAAACCCTTTCAAGGTCTCTATCCTCAAGATTCAAAGGTGGATACCAACCTGAGTATTTGGGGGTTCTCAATCAGGAAGGGTTCAAGGTTCATCTATGGAAGGTGGTGTCTTCAAGTTCAGAGTCCGATAGCCTCATAAAGATGGCTATGGGGCAAAACCAGATTGCCGGATTTTGGATCGAGTAAACTGCTAACCAGCGGGTGAAGCTGACCGGTACTACGCTGCGCTCCGTACCGGCAGCTTACCCAAGGCGTTAAAGGCCTTGGCTTCGGCGCGCATTGGTTGGGTGTTTGGCCGCTGCCTCAGCGGTCGCCCGCAGGCAAAAACAGCCCTAGGTCTGCAACGGTTTTGTCGGCCGATTTGGCGTTCAAGTTGCGGGGCAATTCGGCGCGGGGTTTTGAGTTCTGCCTCTCATTCGGTGTCCAGGTTCCTAGCGCCATCCGTCTAGCTGGTACACAGTATCGGGAGTAGGCATTCGAAATTGATTGCCCGGTCCGGGCCCGGGGTAACCGGCCCTTAACCAGTCAATGTTGTCGGACAGTTTTTCCGCAGCTTCGCCGCTCCAAAACTGCCGCAAATTTCAGCGTTATGTGTCGTTTTTATTCATCAGTACTAATCAAGCTCTATTGTTTGATATTTGATAGGGAAAGTTTGTGTCATTAATGAGAATGAATCATGTCCGAAGTGAAATCAATAATCTCGCAGGTGTGGTTAAAAAATTGGTTGAAAATTATGACGTTGATTTCATGGAGTATGATGAAAGGTACCGCAGTGTTGAAAGTTCATTTGTAAATAGAAAAAATTCTGCACAAGCGAATCAAGATTTTGATCTTATGTATGGAATTAATAAAGAAGAGAGAGAGTTTACAGATCCTCAGAAAAACCTGAAATCTCTTGCACAGTTCCAAAATGAACTTATGCTCGTAAAGCATGTTGCACTAATAGAAAGCATGATTGTAAATTTGTTTTGGTGCTTAACTAAAATGCTTCAGCACTCAAAGTATGAGATGGAATACTTTTCCGAGGAAATGAATTTCTCAGATAGTTTTGAGGCTGCTAGTAAAATTAATGAATTGACAAATGGAATGATGAGATTAAAAAAGTATAAGTTCTGGTATCTATATGAAACCATGAAGACAATACGGAATGTAGTCGCTCATGGTGACCCGCTTTTCGTAATGACCCATAGAAGGGTTGAAAAATTCAATAGTAAAATAGATCTCATTCAATTGAGTTCTGAAAAGAATGAATGTGTATATACTAAGAGTATGTACCCAAGCAAGATTCACCCTACTTACGACAGTAAGTCTAAATGGTATTGTTGCTTGAAAAGTGATCTCCGTGGACTAGTTCAGTTAAATGAAATGTGTCTTGAGTTTGTTGAAGATGTGAGGAGTTCGTATATTAGCTATGGGGGAAGTAATGATATGTCTACTCATGAAATCTACGGCTGCCTTTCTATTCATTCACAACGGCGATAGTCGCACATAACAAAGCAATCAAGCGGAACAAATAAGCTTGGCTTGTTTCGCTGCGCTCACAATTATAGCCAAGCTTATTTGTCCGCTTATTGCGGCGTTTATGGCAAAAAATGAGATGGGAGTAGGTATAGTTAAAACCTGGGCTAGTTCAAGAGTTGAAGACGATGTGTGTGACAAGTGCGGATCAGTTTACGAGGTGACAATGCATCGATTTCCGCACCGGGATCGGCGATTTTCAACCCAGTTGTCCAAATGACCGCATTTAAGCAGCCAGTTTATT